>NZ_JBFULS010000038.1:0-50627 GCF_054049775.1 Methylobacterium sp. P5_C11
AGCGCGGCGTCTTCGGTCCCATCGCCGCGTCATGCACGAAGGCTCGCTTACGCCACTTCGCGACTGTCTTGGGGTTCAGTCCATGCTGGGCGGCAAGATCTTTGAGCGGAGCTTTCGATCGCTGTAGCGTTGCTCTGACCGCGTGCGTGGTCGTGGCGCAGCCGTGAAGAACCTGTCCCATAACGCCTCCCGGTGTGCGGCGGTTACAGCTAAATTGATGCCACCACACCGCGGGACTGCACAACTAGGCCTCGTTGGGGCATCGATTTTTCCAAACTGCACGGACGTTTCCGTTTGGATCGATGCGAGGGGCGGGCACAACGCAAAAGGCGGCCCCTCTCGGGACCGCCTTATCCGGTTCGTCGACGCCGCTCAGTTGCTGGCGAGCTGGGACATGGGATCGACCGGGGCGCCGCCCTTGCGGATCTCGAAGTGGAGCTGCGGCGAGGTCACGTTGCCGGAAGCCCCGGACTTCGCGATGGTCTGGCCGCGCTTGACCTTGTCGCCGGGCTTCACGTCGATCTCGCCGTTATGGGCGTAGGCCGAGACGTAGCCGTTGGCGTGGCGAACCAGGACGAGCTTGCCGTAGCCCTTCACGTCGGAGCCGGCATAGGCGACCGTGCCTTCCTCGGCGGCCTTGACGGGCGTGCCTTCCGGCACGGCGATGTTGATGCCCTCGTTGCCGGAGCTGCCATAGCCCGAGATCACCCGACCTTTGGCGGGCCAGCGGAAGCTCTCCGACGCCTCGGCGACCGAACCGGTGGCTGCGGGTTCGGATTTGGCCGGGGCGGCCGCCGCGACCGGAGCGGGCTTGGCCGTCTCCTTGGCGGCGACCTTCTCGGTCTTCTCGGCGGCTGCGGCCTTCTGCGCAGCCTCCTTGGCGGCCTTGGCCTCGGCGAGTTTCTGCGTGGCCTCCGCCTTCGCGGCGGCCTTGGCATCAGCCTTGGCTTCCTGGGCCTTCGCCTCGGCCTTCGCCTTCGCCTCGGCCTTCGGATCGGCTTTCTTCTCGTCGGCCTTCTTCTCGTCGGCCTTGGCGACCTGCCCGGGGCGGACATGCCGCGGCTTGTCGCCGTCCTTCACCGAGGCGTCCTTGCGGGGCTTGGCGTCGGCGACCTTGCGGGCGGCGGCATCGCGGGCGAGCGCTTCCTTGCGCTCCGCGTCCTTTTCGGCGGCCGCCCGCTTGGCGGCCTCCTCGCGCTTGGCCGCTTCCTTGGCCGCTTCCTTGGCGGATTCCTTTGCGCTCTCCTTGGCCTCCTCGCGCTTCGCGGCGATCTTGGCCTCGACCTGCTTGGCGTCCTCGCGCTTCTCCTCGGCGGCCCGGGCCGGACGGCCGGTCATCGGGGCGGCGGCGGGGTTCAACCCGGAGGCGTGGTAGACCGGGATCACGATCTGCCGGCCGGGGGTGATCTGGCTCGCGCTGGTGAGGCCGTTGGCGGACAGGATCGCCGATGCGGGCACGCCGAAGCGGGTGGACATCTGGTTCAGGCTGTCGTTCTGCGACACCGTGATCTGGGTGCCGCCCTGGGCGCTCCAGCCGACCGTGCCCGTCGAGGCGACGCGCGTCGCGGGGGCAGCGGAATGGGTCTGGGCGGGGGTGGCAGCCGCGGCCGGGCGCGGGGCGCCGGGCGGGCTCAGCGCCTCCGACTGGATGCGACCAGTGCGAACCGTCGGCACGGATTTGAGGGTCCCGTCCGGCAGGCTGCCGGTGGCGGCCGGTTCCGAGTCGAACGGATTCGAGAATGGGTTGCTCAGCCGCGACGCGTCCGAGGAACAGGCGGCGGCCGCACCGCCGATGATGCCGATGAGCGTCACGCGCGACAGCGTCCGCAACATCTGACCCGTACCGCGCACCCGCATCGACGCACCCGTTTGCCTGACGCAACTTGATGCGCCAATGAAGACGGATTCAGGTTAAGCAACCGTTCCCGTTCTGGCGTTCTGCGACCCTGGCGCGAAGGCGATCGCCCGGCTTTCGCGCGGTACCGGGCTGGGTTCAGCCGGTCGGGACCGAGTCTTTTCCTGACCGGCCGGCACCCCACATCGATAGGATGTTTACCATCCGCGGCGCGCGCGACACCCTTGCCGACCTGCCCGCAATCGAGACCGCGCGCCTCTCGATCGCCGCCCTGCGCCGCACCGATGCGCCAGCCCTGCGCCGGCTTACCGACGATCCGGCGATCACCGCGGCGGTGGACTTTCTCCCGACGCCCTTCACCCTGCAGGATGCCGAGGATCTGATCCGCAGTGGTGCACGGGGCCGGGACTGCTTCCTCGGCGCCTGGATTCGCGGTGGCGCGCCGCCTGAAGCCGGAGGGCAGGCGGATGCGGCCGGCCTCGAGCTCGTCGGCGTCATTGGAACGCATCTGCGCGGCACCGGCACGATCGAGATCGGCTACTGGATCGGAGGCGCCGCCCGCGGACGCGGCTTCGCCTACGAAGCCGTCTCGGCGATCCTTGGCTGCCTCGGCGAACGCTTCCCGGCCCGCATCGTCGTCGCGGAGTGCCGGCCGGCCAACGTCGCCTCCTGGGGGCTCCTAGAGAAGCTGGGCTTTCGCGATACCGGCGAGGAGGGTCACCGCCCGGGCCGCCGCCTGCTCAGGCGGGTCTGACGCTCCGATGTCCGGCGGCCCCGGTCCGTACAGCGCCCGTCATGCGCCGCGACGGCGGATCTTCGGGCGCCGCGCGCCGATCGCGAAGGGTGTCTCGTCGTCCTGCGCGCGCTCCGCCAGAGCGAAGCTGTGGAGAGCGTCCAAGCCGCGATCGTCCCGGGGACGGCCCTCGATCAGCGCGTGGAACGCTGCACGCACCACGTCCTTCCGCGCAGCATCGGGATGCTTCTCCCGAACCGCGGCGCGCAACGCCTTCGGCGTCATGCCCGGCACGGCGAGGCTCCACAAGGTCGCCGACAACGCTGCGATCGAAACCATCCGCCCCTTCCCCAACGAAGGCCGCAATCCGGCATGGGCTATACGGGACGAATCAAGAGACGATCAAGTCAAATTCACGGTGGCGACGGATTGCACGAATTCTTATTCGTGTAAAATTCGTATTATCCAAGATTATTGAACCGGTAATAATGCAAGCTTACAGCCTTTACCGGGCGTATTCGAATGATACTACCAACCAAAAAGAAACCCCCGGCCTTTGGCCGGGGGTTTGCTCTCGACAGATCCTTGAAATGGGGCGATGCAGGATCAGAAGGTGATGCCGGTCTCGACCATGTAGCGGTCCTGCGAGGTGCGGTTGCCGGTGCGGCCGAAGCCGGTGCCCAGCGTGCCCTCCGCGAGGTTGCCGCGGGTGATCCCGCCGAGTTCGACGTGCGCGTACTCCACCCGGAAGAAGTAGCGGTCGAAGGTGAAGGTCGGTGTGACGGTGACCGAGAAGGCGTTGCTGCCGGCGCCGAAGCCCAGCAGGTTCGTCCCGCCGGAGCCGCGCACGCCCGTCTGCTCGGTGTACTCGACACGGCCGGCCAGGGAGAAGTTGTCGGTGAACGAGTAGGCCGCCAGCAGCGCGCCGCCGTAGGTCGAGGCCGAGTTGCCGATCCCGACGCGCAGATCACGCTCGACGTTGGTGAACTGGAAGTACGGCGAGATGATCCACGGACCGTTCGCGTAGGTGTAGTTGATATTGAAGATGCCGCTGTTCTGCTGGAGGTTCGGCGTCGCGAACTGATAGCGCGGGCTGCGGTCGAGAGCGTTGGTCCGGCCGACGTTCAGGCCGCCATTGACGCCGATCGTATTGTAGTCGTCGAGCTTGTAGGCAACGTTGCCGGTGAACCACGTGATCTCGTTGGAGAAGAAACCGTCCGTGCCGGCGACCGACACCGAGAGCGGGCCGCTGCTGTAATTGACCTGCACGCCCTGGTTGATGAAGTTCTCCTGCACGAACAGGAGGCCGCGGTTGATGTTCAGGTTCTGATAGGTGAACAGCAATTCGGTGCCGATCAGGGTGAACATCCGGCCGCCCTGGACCGACCATTCATCGTTGATCTGGATCTTGCCGAAGGCGACCGGGACCGGCCCGAACAGGAGATCGGTCTGGGTGAAGGTGCCGAGGGTCGGGAATCCGAGCTGCGGGATCGAGTAGCCGCCGGCCTGGATGTAGAACTGGAACGCGCCCTCAGGCTTCTGGATGACGCCCTGGATGTTCGAGAAGTCGAACCGCGCGGCCCGGTCGCGGTCGTTGGGGGCCGCCGGCGTCGAGAACGACGCGAACGGGTTGGACTGGGTGTAGCCGTAGCCGGTGACGGCACCGCCCACGTAGAGGTCGCCGAGGGGGCCGGCTGCGAAGCAGGTCGGGCTCGGGTTGGCCTTGATCACGCCGCTATAAGTCGGGCCGAGCAGCGTGGCCTTGCAGGGCTCAGCCGGGGGCGGCACGGGCACCGGCGCCGGAGCCGACAGATCGGCCGCCAGGATGCTGGTGGAGGACAGCAGCAGGGTGGCCAGGCCGGCAAGGGTGGATCGCTTCAGCATGATGTTGCGGCTCGTTCGGATTCGTCCACGGCCAAGCTGACATCGCGGGGCGAATGACACAAAATCAAACAACAAGCATTTGCATACTTTTTAGGCATATCCGTATCGCTGCGTACGTTCGGCGCAGAAATGTGTCTTTGTCGCCACATTCCCTCCGAGAGACCGGGCTTTTCCTTTCCCTCCGGCCCGAACAGCTTCCAGGGCGCCGGCCAATGCTGCCGTGTCACGCCGTTGGGCCGATGGGATCGCAGCGAAACCCTCCGAAGTCATGCCGGGCCAGCCGTTCGGCGAGGGCTGGCAGGAACAGCATCGCCTCGTCGGCGAGCCGCCAGGGTGGATTGACCACGATCAGACCGCTGCCGCTGAGCCGCGTCGGGTCGTCCGGTCGGTCGATCAGCAAGTCGAGGCGCAGGGCCGGGCGGGACAGGGCGGCGTCGAGGTCGCGGACCATCCGATCGAGGGCGGCGGCGTCCTTGATCGGATACCAGGCGAGGAAGAGGCCGGTCGGCCATTTCGCCACCGCCCGGGCAAGGTGGGCGCCGAGACGCTCGACCTCGCCGGGAACCTCGTAAGGCGGGTCGATCAGCACGAGCCCCCGCCGCTCGGGAGGCGGGATCTGGGCGTTGATCGCGGTCCAGCCGTCGAGGTTCAGCACCTTGGCGCGCGGGTCGCGCGCGTAGCGGTCCTGCAACGTCGCGGCGTCCGCTGGATGCAGCTCGACGAACACGCCCTTGTCGCCAGGGCGCAGCGCCTCGCGAATCACGGCCGGCGAGCCGGGATACGCGCTGGTGCCATGACGCGCCCGCACCGCCGCCACCGCGGCCCGATAGGGCGCGAGCAGCGCCTCGACGTCGGGAGCGAAGGGGGCATCCATCCGCCCCCAGCCGTCCCGCCACTCGCCGGTGCGGGCCGCTTCGTCGGCCTCAAGATCGTAGACGCCGAGCCCCGCGAAGGCGTCCAGGGCTCGGAACGGCTTGTCCTTGAGGCGCAGGTGGTCGAGCACCCGCGCCAGCACGAGATGCTTGAGGACGTCGGCATGATTGCCGGCGTGAAAGGCGTGCCGATAGTTCATGGCAGCGCCCTCAAGCGGATCCCGCGCGCCGGGTCCAGGGTCCGGCGCCGAAATCGCCGAAAAAACTCAGCGCGCGGCGCCGAGGGTCACCTCGGGCGCACGGCAATTACCGCGGGCGACCTCGGGACAGGGCGTGAAGCCGCGCAGATCCTTGCCGAAGCAGATCCGGACCTCCTGCAGCTGCCCGCGCGTGCAGGTGACCGCCATCATGTCGGGGCGCAGGCCACGGTTGGCGGCCACGAATTGCCGGGCGATCTCGATCGGCGCCAGCGACTGAGGCGGAGAACCGCCGTTGAGGCCGTCGGGGATCGTCACCGCCAGCCGGGCCTCGCGGGCGGCCGTGAAATAGGCGGTGGGATCGAGGCCCGAGCAGGTGCCGTGCTTGCGCCACTCGTAGCGGGCGAGACCCTCGCTCGGGTAGACCTGCCCGGCCACCTCGATGGCCTGCCGGGTCGGCGACCGAACCACCGCCGAGCAGTTCTCCGGGTAGCCGCGGGCGTATTGCGGCCATAGGCCGTGCACGACGAAGCCGAGGCCGCGGCCGGGGGCGCACTGGGCGTCGTCCCGGCGCTCGCGCGTCGTGGCGCAGTAGGTCGGCGACCAGGACAGGGCCAGAACGTAGAAGTCGAATTCTCCGGGGGTGCCCCGCCGGGCGAAGCCGCCGTAATCCTGGGCGGCGACCGGACCGGCGAGCAGCAGGCCGGCGAGGCAGGCGGCGAGGCGGCGCATCCTCAGGGACGCGCCATCCGGCAGGCGGTGGCGTACGCGTAGGCGAGTTCGCGGTCGAGCCCATGGACGCAGAACTCGACGCCCCAGGTCGCCCCGATAATGCCCAGACTCTCTCGGACCGAGTAGTCGACCTTTCGGCGGACGCCGTCCGAAGTGGTCACGGTCGCGGAGCAGAACCGGCGCGGGTAGGTGTCCAACCCCCAGGGCCGCCAGGCCGTGCGCTCGATCGTGTCGAAGGACAGGATCGTCATCGACGAGTTCCAGAACTTCGCCTCCTTCTCGGCGAAGTTGGTCGAAACCCGCTCCAGCACCGAGGGGTCCTGGCAGGCGGGGATCTGCGCGTCGAACGGGAAGATCCGCTCCTCGGCGGGCTCGATGTCCTCGCGGGCGGAGCGCGCGAGCGCCGGCTGGGCCAGGGAGAGAAGGGCCAGCCCGAGGGCGAGGCCGTGACGGATCGGGCGCATGGCGCGTGCCTCGACGGATGTGCGGTCCTGCATCATGGAACGATGCCGCCGCCGTGCCGCCAGTCAAGCTCCAACGATCTGGCCGCCACGCTTTGGCAGCTTGTGCGGCGCGGCCGCTACAGTCGGCGGCCTGATCTCGGAAACGGAGGGACCCCGTTCGTCGCCGTCTTTCGATCGCCAACCGGCCGGTTGAGGGCGGCACCCCTCCACGGAGACACAAAGCCCAGGCGCCGCATTCAAGCGTGCAGGCCCGTCAGGCATCGCATGCCGCGATCTCCAGGTCGCGACCGCGATCGAGGCCCCGGACGAACGCGACGCCATCCTGCACGGCTCGACAGACCAGCGCGTCGTTCCCGCTCGCGACGATTCGTCTTTCGGCACCGACCCCGACCGATCAGCGGGTGCCCGGCGGCCAATTCGCGCTTGCCAGGGATGGCATCGGGCAGATTGTCGGCTGCGGCCCTGTCGGCCTGGGGGACGTCGCTTCCGAGATCAACGCGGTCTTCCTCGGCGCCAGGGCGCCGGAGAACGCTGCGCACGCTCCGTACCGCCCAAGCGGCGGCTCGCCGCGACCATGACGGCCTCGGGTCGAGCGGTTCCGAATCGCCGCTCGTGACCCATTCGTGAACGGGGCGCTCGCCCTGCTCCTTGAGACTGAAGCGAGACGACCGATCGGCGCGCTTCGAACAGGTCGAGCCCCACTCTCAGTAGATCGGCCCCGCGCTCGGCGGCGCGCCGAGCTGCAGCGGCTCATCGTAATCCGGCGCGGGCTCCTCCGGGGCGGCGGTCGCGATCCGCGGCGCGGGCCGGACCGGAGACGCGGAAGTGTAGGCCGAAGCCGCGGCCGGGCGGTCGAGCGGGCGTGCCGGCGCCCGGGCGACTTGAGTCGCGCCCCCGGCCTTCGACATCGGCGCCACGCCGTAGGGATCGTCCTCCTCCACATCCGCCGGGGCCTGCGGGTCGGCAGGCTGGCGCTGCGGCGGAACCGGACGGCTCAGCGGACGCTCCACCCCGGTGCCGAGCTGCGGCGTGAACTTGATGAACGGCTTGCAGATCCGCCGCAGACCGCGCGGGTCGTGCCGGGCGAGGTCGACGTGGATGTGGTCGTAGTGGAAGACGTTCGAGCCGGGTGCCAGCACGGTGCTGAAGCGCTGGCAGGCGCCGAGGAAGATCTCCCGCAGGAAGCCCTGCTCGGCCTCCGTGCCGCGCCAGCCGCCCTTCACGGTAATGACGTGGCCGTCGGCGAGCTTGATCGACATCACGTCGATCGCATTGCCGAACCCGTGCTCGGAGAGCTTGGCGCCGGGCTGATTGTTGCGGCCGCGGCAGGAATACGAGCCGGCGTTGATCTCGGCCACCGGCACGCCGAAATAGAGGTTGGCGGCCGGCTGGATCGTGTCGGCGAGCCACGCCTCGGCCTCGGCCAGCGCCGGACAGCCCAACGTCATTCGCTGCTTCATCAGGACCGTGCCGCCGGCCAGCCGCGTCACCCGGAAGGGCTGCTGCATGCCGCAGGGTCCTGGGCCGTCCATCGCCGCGATGGGCGTGATGAACTCCGAGGGCTCCACGAGCTTCTTGGCCAGGCAGACCTGCTCCGCCTGATCGCGCCACGGCTCGCGCCGCTCGAAATGATTGATCGAGCACGCGGTGAGCCCTGCGCCGAACAGCGCCAGGGCCGAAAACAGGGATACGCCACGCCACATGCCCGGACGATGCGCACTTTCGCGTAAAGCGTTCGTCAACGGCGTTTCGGGAATGCCGCGGCCTGTGGCGTCTCAGTTGACAGCGCAGCGGACCGCAGACTGAATGCATTATGCTTTCACTTCTCGACCTCCGCGCCCGCATCGTCGCCGGCACCCTGACGCCCGCGGGCGCGATCGATCTCTGCCGCGCGGCCATCGCCGCGCGGGAACCCGAGCTGCACGCCCTCGTGACGCTCGACCCGGCCCCGGCGATCCCGGATTCCGGGCCGCTCGCGGGGATCGCAGTCGGCGTCAAGGATATCATCGACAGCACCGGCCTCCCGACCCAGATGGGCTCGTCGATCTATGCGGGCTGGATGCCACGGGGTGACGCCGCCGTGGTCGCCCGCCTGAAGAGTCTCGGCGCCGTGGCCCTGGCCAAGACCACCACGACGGCCTTCGCGAGCAGCGATCCGACCGGCACGGTCAATCCGCACGATCCCGGCCACACCCCGGGGGGCTCCTCGGCGGGCTCCGCCGCCGCCGTGGGTGCCGGGATGCTGCCCCTGGCGCTCGGAACGCAAACGGCGGGATCGGTGATCCGGCCGGCCAGCTACTGCGGTTGCGCGGCGGTGAAGCCGTCGTTCCGGCTGATCCCCACCGTCGGGGTGAAGACCTATTCCTGGGCGCTCGATACGGTCGGGCTGTTCGCTGCCGGCGTGGCAGACGTCGCCCACGCCCTGGCGCTGGTCACCGGACGCCCGGAGATCGACCGGGCCGAGGCGGGCTCGGCGCCGCGGATCGCTCTGGTCCGTCAGGATTTCGCGGAGGCGCCCGAGCCGGATGCCGAGTCCGCCCTGGTGCGCGCCCGGCAGGCGGCAGAGCGGGCCGGGGCGCGGGTGCACGACCTCGCCCTGCCGCCGGAGCTGGCACAGGCCTGGGAGCGTCACCGCATCATCCAGAACTACGAGGGACGCTTGGCGCTCGCCTGGGAATACGACACCCAAGCCGACGCCCTGCCGCCGCGGGTCCGCGAACACCTCGATGCCGGGGCCGCCTACGGTCCGGCCGAATACGACGACGCCCGCCGCCACGGCCACCGCGCCCGCCGGGTGCTCAAGGACCTGTTCGCGGATTACGACGCGATCCTGACCTTTTCGGCCCCGGGATCCGCCCCCGCGACGCTCGCCTCGACGGGCGACCCGCGCTTCAACCAGCTCTGGACGCTGATGGGCGTGCCTTGCGTGAACGTGCCGGTCCCGGGCCAACGCCTGCCGGTGGGCGTGCAGGTGATCGGCCGGTTCGGCGACGACGGCCGGGCTCTGGCCGTCGCCCGGATGATCGAAGACGCCCTGCGCGGCTGAGACCCGAGAGGGGCTGCACGCGCCGCCGCGTGCGACGCGGCGGCCGCAGGCGCGCCCCGTCCGTCAGCACGAGGCTCTTCGAGGGCGATGGCCCGTGTCGCGTGAAGCGGCCGGGTCAGCCCTAAGGTCGTCCGAACAAATGCCGGGCAGCGCGTGCCTCTGTATCACGCGTCCGGGCTCAGCTGTTCGCCGACTCGTGGAGCGTGTCTTCCACGTAGAGCTGCTCCAGCAGAACCTTGATCACCGCCATGAGCGGCAGGGCCAGCGCGATCCCCCAGAGCCCGAAGATGACGCCGAGGATCAGCTGTCCGGCGAAAATCGTCGCCGGGGGGATGTCCAGGGCGCGCTTCTGGATGAACGGCGTCAGGCCGTAGCTCTCCAGGCACTGGACCGCGAGATACACGCCGATCGCGCCGATCACCGCCTTCGCGCCGGAGGCCAGCGCGGCGAGGATGATGACGAGCCCCGCGACCAGCGGCCCGACCGTGGGCACGAAGGCGAGCAGCCCCGCCTGGAGTCCCAGGATCAGAGCGCCGCCGAGCCCGAGGAAGGCGAGGCCCGCCCAGGTGCACAGGAAGATCACCGCCATGATGATCAGCTGGCCGAACAGCCAGTGCCGCAGGGTTTCACCCGCCCCGTCGAGGACGTGGGCGGCGCGCCAGCGCTTCGCCGGCGGCACGAACCGCAAGACCCCGTCCCGGTAGGCCTTCGGGTCGGCCGCGAAGGCGAGACCCAGGAAGGCGATCACCAGAACGTTGCCGAGGGCGTCGAACAGACCGAGGATCACCGCTGCGGCCGGGCCGAGGACGCTCCCGGCATCCGACACGAAGGACCCGCCGCCCTTCAGCAGACCGGAGGCGAGGCCGCCGAGGCCGCCCTCTTTCTGACCCGAATCGGTGGACCCGTCCTTGCCGCCCCCCTTCGGCGCGAGGCTCGGCACGTCGATGCCCCGTTCGGAGAGCCAGCCCGACACCGTGCCGGCTTGGTCCTTGATGGTCGTTCCGAGGTCGCGGCCCTGCTGGACGATGGTGGCGCCGCCGTAAGTCCCGAAGCTGATCACCGCCGTCGCGACGGCGAGGCTGACGACGGCCAGCCGCAGCGCCCGCGGCAGCGGCAGCACACGACCGAGCCCGCGCGTCAGGCCGTCGAGGAACACGCCGAGGAGCACACCGGCGAAGATCAGGAGAAGCGTGCCCACCGACAGCCAGGCGAGCGCCAGCGCCGCCACGAAGCACACCACGGCGATGCCGGAGGCGGCGAGCGGGGCCGCGCCGCGCCACGGCCCAACCGGGCCGTCCAAGTCCCGAAGGCTGCTATCCGACATCACTGCTCCTGCACCGCGGGCTCACGAACGCCGCGGGGCGGTCGAGGTCAAGTGCGGGCCGTGGGTTCCGTCGAGCGCCGGCCGATCCAGGGGAGCCCGCCTGGACAGCTGCAGCGACGCGGCGGTTCGTTCCCTCGGCCTGGGCCGGGCCTTCGATACCGGCGAGGCGTTCAGCAGCGCGGTCCTGCCGGGATCTCCTGCGTCGGCGCCTTCGCCGCCTTGCGGCTCGATGCGCCGAGCGACTGAGGCGGTCAGGACCAGCGCCCGGCCGCGGCGTCGTCTCGGGCCGTTGCTTCGACCCAGCCGCCGGTGGTGCCGTCGGCGAGGTGCTCGCGCTTCCAGAACGGCGCCCGGGTCTTCAGGTAATCCATCAGGAAATCCGCACCCTCGAACGCCGCCGCCCGGTGGCTCGCGGCCGTGACGACCAGCACGATGCCGTCGCCCGGGCGCACCAGCCCGTGCCGGTGGATCACCCGCAGGGCCTGGAGGGGCCAGCGCGCCATCGCGGCCTCGGCGACCCGCAGGATCTCGGCCTCGGCCATCCCGGGATAGTGTTCCAGTTCGAGGGCCGCCAAGCGCCCGTCCTCGTCGCGGCACAGGCCCGTGAAGGTGACGACGGCGCCGGCCCGGCCGCCGAGTTCGGCGCTCATCCGGGCGATCTCGGCCGCGGTGTCGAAGGGATCGGCCTGGATGGCGATGCTCGGAACGGGGGCGTTCATGACCGATCCATAAGAGTCCGCGATCGTGCCGGCCAGTGCCGTGCCTGTCACACCCGCTCCCGGCTCTATATGACACGATCCGTCGCGCCCTGCCGGCCCGGCGCGCGGTTCGCGACCGCCCGGCTCACCCTGCGTGCTCCGGACGGCCGCTGGAGAAGGATATCCGCGTGACCCCCGAACTGATTTTGGCCCATGAAGGCGTCCTGCCGGATTTCGCGAGCCGTCCCGTCTGGTGCGGACGCGGCAGCACGGTGATCGGGGCCGCCCGCATCGGCGCGCAGGCCTGGATCGGCGACGAGGCGGTGATCCGCGCGGACGGGCAGCGCGTCACCCTCGGCGACCGTTTCTGGCTCGGCCACCGCTCGACGGTGCACATCGCCACCCTGACGCACGGCACGCAGGTCGGCGACCGCGTCACGGTCGGGCGCAACAGCGTCGTGCATGCCTGCACGGTCGGCTCCGACGTGGTGATCGAGGACGACGTGGTGATCCTCGACGGGGCCGAGATCGGCGACGGCGCGGTGATCGAGGCGGGATCGACCGTGTTCCCCCGGGCTAACCTGCCCGGCGGCTACGCCTATGCCGGCAGCCCGGCCCGGCCGAGCCGCCCGATCACGCCCGACGAGGTCGCCGAGCGTGCGGAGCGGCTGCGCGAGCGAATGGGCGACGGCCCCGCCGTCCCGCCCGGGGAAGCGCCGGAGGTGGAGGCCAGCGTGTTCGTGGCCCGCACGGCACGGCTGCGCGGCCGGGTGAGCCTTGGCGCCGGGTCCAGCGTGCTGTTCTGCTGCGAACTCAACGCCGAAGCCGGGCCGATCGTGGTCGGCGCGGACGCGAACATCCAGGACAACACCGTCATCCGCACCCGGGGCGAGGGTGTCGTGATCGGACGGGACACGACCATCGCCCACAACGTCCGGATCGCCGATTGCCGGATCGGCGCGCGTTCCCTGATCGGCATCGGCGCCGCGATCGCGTCCGGCACGCTGATTGCCGACGACGTCATGCTGGCGGCCGGTGCCACCACCGATCCCGGCCAGATCCTGGAGGCCGGTTATCTCTGGGGCGGACGCCCCGCCCGGATCCTGGCGCCCCTCGACGCCGAGAAGCGGGCCATGATGATCCGCATCGTCGAGGGCTACTGCCAGCATGGCCGGGAGTACCGCGCCGCGCAGGAGGCGCTGGGTTAGCGCTCGTCCGACCGACCGCACCCGACAGCGGCCTCATCGGGGGGAGCGCGCAGTGCGGGCCTCGGCAGCACGGGATGCGGGCACGATCCGGTTCTCCCGCCTCGCGCGTCCCGCCCTCGAGCCATTGGGGTCGAGGGCGTTCCGGGCGACGCCCGGCTCAATGCTGCAGGATCTTCGACAGGAAGGTCTGCGCGCGCTCGGACCGGGGGCTTCCGAAGAAGTCCTCCTTCCTGGCATCCTCGACGATCTCGCCGCGATCCATGAAGATCACCCGGTCGGCGACCTTGCGGGCGAAGCCCATCTCGTGGGTCACGACCATCATGGTCATGCCCTCCTTGGCGAGTTCGACCATCACGTCGAGCACCTCACCGACCATCTCGGGGTCGAGCGCCGAGGTCGGCTCGTCGAACAGCATCACCACCGGGTTCATGGCCAGAGCCCGCGCGATCGCCACGCGCTGCTGCTGGCCGCCCGAGAGCTGGCCCGGGAACTTGTCGGCATGGGCGCTGAGCCCCACCCGGGCCAGCAGATCGAGGCCGCGCTTCTTGGCGTCCTCGGCGCTGCGGCCCAGAACCTTGCGCTGGGCGATGGTGAGGTTCTCCGTGATCGACAGGTGCGGGAACAGTTCGAAATGCTGGAACACCATGCCGACCCGGGAGCGGAGCTTGGGCAGGTTGGTCGCCTTGTCGGCGACCTTGGTGCCGGCCACCGTGATCTGGCCCTTCTGGAACGGCTCCAGGGCGTTGACGCACTTGATCAGGGTCGACTTGCCCGAGCCCGAGGGACCGCAGACCACAACGACCTCGCCCTTGGCGACCTTGGTGGTGCAGTTCGTCAGGACCTGGAAATCGCCGTACCATTTGTTGATGTTGTCGATGGCGATCATCGTCTCGCCGGGCGCCACGACCGGCGTGCCGCCGATCAGGCTGCCCGGCTGCAGGCCGGCATCCTTCGGGGCGTGGGTCGCGTCGGCGGCGGGTTCTGCGGCGGTCGGGGCCGGCATCGGGGACGAGGTCATGATGCGGTCTCCAAGGTCGGTCAGCGGATGATGGCCACGCGGCGCTGCAGGCGGCGCACCAGGAACGAGGCCGAGAAGCAGATCAGAAAATAGACTATGGCGGCGAAGACATACATCTCGACGAGCCGGCCGTCGCGCTGGGCCACCTTGGAGGCGGCGCCCATGAAGTCGGTCAGCGAGAGGACGTAGACCAGGGAGGTGTCCTGGAACAGCACGATGGTCTGCGTCAGGAGGAGCGGCAGCATGTTGCGGAAGGCCTGCGGCAGGACGACGTTGCCCATGGTCTGCCAGTAGTTCATGCCGAGCGCCTGCGCGGCGGCCGTCTGGCCCTTCGGGATCGACTGGATGCCGGCCCGCATGATCTCCGAGAAATACGCGGCCTCGAAGGCCATGAAGGTGATCAGCGCCGAGGGGAAGGCACCGACCTGGATCGGCGTCGTGGATCCGGTCACGTAGGCGCCGATATATGGCACCAGGAAGTAGAACCAGAAGATCACCAGCACCAGGGGCAGCGAGCGGCACAGCTCGACGTAGCCCTTGGCGAGATGGGTGACCCCTGCGATGCCCGACAGCCGCGCCATCGCCAGCAGGGTGCCGATGACGACACCGCCCGCGGCCGCCATAGCGGTGAGCGTCACGGTGAAGACCATGCCCTGACCGAACAGGTAGGGCAGGGACGAGACGATGACGGAGAAGTCGAAATTCGAGAGCATCGGGGCCTGTTCGCGGTGGCCGTCGGGCGGCGTCGGAGGATCGGGCGCGTGCGGCCCTCAGCGTTGGCCGGGGATGGCGACCGCCTTCTCCAGGAAGGTCGCCGCCGTGACGACCACGAGGTTGATGATCACGTAGAGGATCGTGGCGGCCGTGAAGGCCTCGAACACCTGGAAGGAGAATTCCTGCATCGAGCGGGCTCGGGCGGTGAGTTCCAGGAGGCCGATGGTGAGCGCCACGGACGTGTTCTTCAGGTTGTTGAGGAATTCCGAGGTCATCGGCGGCAGGATGATCCGGTATGCGTTCGGCAGCAGGACGTAGCGATAGGTCTGGTAGGTGGTGAAGCCCATGGCGGTGCCGGCCATGCGCTGCCCGCGCGGCAACGACTGGATGCCCGCGCGGACCTGTTCGGCGACACGCGAGGCGGTGAAGAAGCCGAGGCACACCACCGCCGTGTAGAACGGCGCGTCGGGCATCTGCTTGATCGCGTCGCCGATCCGGGTCGGGACCAGTTCGGGCAGCACGAAGTACCAGAGGAACATCTGCACCAGCAGCGGCACGTTGCGGAACACCTCCACGTAGGCCGTGCCGATCGCGTTGGCGGACTTCGACGGCAGGGTGCGCAGCACGCCGACCAGGGAGCCCAGGAAGAAGGCGATCACCCAGGAGCAGAGCGCGGTCGTGATCGTCCACATGAGCCCGGAGAGCAGCATGTCGAGATACGTGCCGTTGCCCTCCGGCGAGGCGTCGAAGAAGATCCGCCAGTTCCAGTTGTAGTTCATCGTGCCGCTTCTACCGTGACCCTATAGAGACGCACCGCGGGCCGGCGCCCGCGGTGCGCATGATCGCGTGGACCGGGTCTCAGTAGGCCGCCGGATCGGGGCTCGAGATCGGCGTGGTGAACTGCTTCTTCATCTCCGCGCTCATCGGCAGGTTCAGGTTGATATTGCGCGGCGGGATCGGCTTGGTGAACCACTTGTCGTAGAGCGCCTTGCCGTCGGGGCTGGTGTAGAGCTTGGCGGTGGCGTCGTCCGCGACCTTTTTGAACTCCGTGTCGTCCTTGCGGAGCATGATGCCGTAGGGCTCAGGCTTCGACAGGGCCTCGGTGGAGATCTCGTAGGCCGAGGGGTCCTTCGAGGAGGCGGCCAGCGAGGCGAGCAGCACGTCGTCCATCACGAAGGCGGCGGCGCGGCCGGTCTCGACCATCAGGAACGCCTCGGCGTGGTCCTTGGCGGGCAGGATCGTCAGGCCGAGCTTGCGCTCCGTGTTGGCCTCGTTGATCTGCTTGATGTTCGTGGTGCCCGAGGTCGACACGACGGTCTTGCCTTTCAGGTCCTCGATCGTGTGCAGGTTGGCCGACTTCTTGGAGACGTAGCGCGTGGCGGTCAGGAAGTGCGAGTTGGTGAACCACACCTGCTTCTCGCGCTCGGCGTTGTTGGTCGTCGAGCCGCATTCCAGGTCGATCGTCCCATTCGCCATCAGCGGGATGCGCGTGGCGGAGGTGACCGGGTTGAGCTTCACCTCGAGGTTCGGGAGGTTGAGCTTGGCTTTCACGGCGTCTGCGATCTTGTAGCAGATGTCCATGGCGTAGCCGACCGGCTTCTGGTCTCCGCCGAGATACGAGAACGGCACGGAGGCGTCGCGGTAGCCGATGACGATGGCTCCGGAGTCCTTCACCTTCTTGAGGGTGCCGGTCAGCTCCTCGGCCCGGAGGCTCAGGGGCGCGAGGGCAAGGCTCAGGCCCAGCGCCGCGGCAAGGCCGCGGCGAGCGATATCAGACTGCATCGGTACGGAACTCCTGGATCGGGCCGAACGGTATCGGCTGGCGGCTGGGCTCATGAGCCCGGCCGCACGGGCGACGCCTTTGCAATGATGGTGCCGGGAGACGGGTCGCGACGGCGCTCGGACTTGCGCCCGAGTACGGATGGATCGCGGCCGAGGCCGTGCGGACGCCCGCAGATGCGATCACTGCCGTCCCCATGGCCTCCTCCCAGGCGCCGAGCCGGCCTGTCGCTCGCGCCAGCGGCATCATGCACACTTCCTAGGCGCACGCACCCGGGGTGGAGCACGGATCCGGCATCAAGGCTGACGAATTCACGGCATAGGAAACGCAGACGCCGCCCTGCATTGCCCGCAGGACGGCGTCGACCCGGTATCGGCGCGGTATCGCCGACGCTTACTTCGTCAGCTCGTTGCCGCTGTAGTCGATCTTGCCGTCGGCGCCCTTCTTCCACTCGTACATGACGTAGTCGGGCCGGGTGATATCGCCCTTCTTGTCGTAGGCGATCGGGCCGACCACGGTGTCTACCGGCTTGCCCTGGTGCAGCCACTCCGCGAGCTTCTTGCCGTCGCTGGAGCCGGTCTCGGCCATCGCCTTCGCCAGGACCTGCACGGCCGCGTAGGAATAGAGCGTGTAGCCCTCGGGATCGATGTTCTTGGCCTTGAAGGCGGCGAGCGCGGCCTTGGCGTTCGGGTTCTTGCGGGCGTCCGGCGGGAAGGTGGTCAGCGTGCCCTCGGCGGCGGGACCTGCGATCGCCACGAGTTCGCGGTCGACCATGCCGTCGCCGCCCATCATTGGCGCCTTGAGGCCCTGGTCACGCATCTGACGCAGGATCAGCCCGGCCTCGGTGTAGTAGCCACCGAAATAGACCACGTCGACATTGGCAGACTTCAGCTTGGAGACGAGGGCCGAGTAGTCCTTCTCGCCCGGGTTGATGCCTTCGAACATCGCGTCCTTGCCACCCTTGGCCTTGAGGGCCTTCAGGGTCTCGTCGGCCAGGCCCTTGCCGTAGGGCGTCTTGTCGTGGACGAAGGCGATCTTCTTGCCCTTGAAGTGATCGGCGAGGTAGGTGCCGGCCACCGCGCCCTGCTGGTCGTCGCGGCCGCAGGTGCGGAACGTGTTCCACATGCCGCGCTCGGTGAACTTCACGTTCGTGGAGGCGGGCGTGACTTGGATGATGCCGGCATCGAGATAGACGTCGGACGCCGGGATCGACACGCCGGAATTGTAGTCGCCGACGACCATCTTGACGCCGTCGCTGGCGAACTTGTTGGCCAACGAGACGCCCTGCTTCGGGTCGGAGGCGTCGTCGCCCACCGTGACCGTCAGTGTCGTGCCCTTCAGGGTGCCGGCCTTGTTGAGGTCCTCCACCGCCTGGCTCGCGCCGTTCTTCAGCTGCGTGCCGATGGCGGCGCTGTTGCCGGTGATCGGTGCGGCGACGCCGAGCTTGACCTCGGCAGCCTGCGCGGCCGCCACCATCGCGCCGAGGGCGAGCCCAGCCAGCAGAATCGATCTCATCGCGTACTTCCCCTTAGTGTCAGGACCGCACGTGCGGATCCGGCCGCACTCATCGGACCTCGCCCGCTTCGGGCGCCCGCTCGCGCCACGTCAGCGGTGAGGTCTTCTCGTAGAGCCAGCGATACTGGCTCGTCATCTGGCGCGTCCGCGTGTAGCGGAAACCCGCCGCGCCGATGATCATGACCACGATCGCGTCCACCGCATAGTAGTGCAGCGACAGCAGCGTGCCCGAAAACAGGGCGTAATGGATGAAGCGCACGGCCGCCGCGACGAGCAGCAGCGCCAGCGCGCATTGCCAGAACGGCCGCCAGCCCCGTGCGATGCCCCGGGCCGCCATCCAGCCGGCCCAGCCGCCCATCACGACGGTGACGAGCAGGAACAGCCAGGCCGACGGCTCTTCGTAGAGGATCCCTTGCAGCATGCTCATGCGCCCACCGGGCCGGAATGGCCCCCTTCCAGATAGGCGGCCTTCACGTTCGGATCGTCGAGGAGCGCGCGCCCGGTGCCGCTCATGGTCACGCGACCGTTGACCAGCACGTAGCCGCGATGGGCGAGCTTCAGGGCGTGGTAGGCGTTCTGCTCCACGAGGAAGATCGTCATCCCCTCGGTCTTGTTCAGTTCCCGGATCGCATCGAAGATCCCCTTCACCACCAGCGGCGCGAGGCCGAGCGACGGCTCGTCCAGGAGCAACAGGCGCGGGCGGCTCATCAGCGCCCGGGCGATGGCCAGCATCTGCTGCTCGCCCCCCGACATGGTGCCGGCGCGCTGGTTCAGGCGCTCCTTCACCCGCGGGAACAGGGTGCAGACCTTCTCCAGATCCTCGGTGAAGAAGCGTCCGTCGTGGAGCGCCGCGCCCATCTGGAGATTCTCGTAGACGCTCATGCGCGGGAAGACCCGGCGCCCCTCCGGCGACTGGGCGATGCCGAGCCGGGCGATGGCATGGGTCGGCATCCGGGTGATGTCGCGCCCGTCGTAAGTGATCGTCCCCGAGCGCGCCTGGGGGCTGCCGAAGATCGTCATCATCAGGGTCGACTTGCCGGCGCCGTTGGCGCCGATCAGCGTGACGATCTCGCCCTCGGCGACGTCGAGGTCGACGCCGCGCAGGGCGGCGACGCTGCCGTAATAGGTCGAGACGTCGCGCACCGCGAGGAGCGGCGGCTTGCGGCCCGCCTGGATCGCCCGGGTCTCCTCGACCAGCACGTTGATGCCGGCGACGCTCATGCCCTGGATCCCGCGGAGGCTTCGGCATGCGGCACGGTGATCCCGACCTCGGCTTCCACCGCCTCGACCTCCTCGTCCTCGACGCCGAGATAGGCGGCGATCACCTTCGGGTCGGCCCGCACCTCGGCGGGAGAGCCGTCGGCGATCTTCACGCCGTAATCCAGCACGACCACGTGGTCGGAGATCTCCATCACAACCGACATGTCGTGCTCGATCAGCAGCACCGAGGTGTCGTGCTCGTCGCGGATGTGGCGCAGGAGCCCGTTCAGCTCGGCCGATTCCCGGGGGTTGAGGCCGGCGGCCGGCTCGTCGAGGCAGAGCAGGACCGGGTCCGTGCACATCGCCCGGGCGATCTCCAGGCGCCGCTGCGCGCCGTAGGGCAGCGCGCCGGCCGGGTCGTCGGCCCGCGCCATCAGGTCGATGCGCGTCAGCCACGCCTTGGCGCGCTCGATCGCGGCCTCCTGCGCATCCCGGTAGGTCTTGAGGCCGAGCAGCCCCAGGACCGTGTAGCCGGAGGCGCGCATCAGCGGCGCGTGCTGGGCGACCAAGAGGTTCTCCAGCACCGTCATGCCCTGGAACAGGCGGATGTTCTGGAAGGTGCGGGCCACCCGGGCGGTGCGGTTGACCTTGTGGTTCGGCAGCCGCTCCAGCAGGTGCGTGGTGCCGTCGGCATGGGCGAGCCGCAGCATGCCCTCGGTGGGTTTGTAGAAGCCGGTGATGCAGTTGAACACGGTGGTCTTGCCGGCTCCGTTCGGGCCGATCAGGGCGGTGATGTCGCCGCGCCGGGCCTCGAAGGACAGGTCGGACACGGCGGTCAGCCCGCCGAACCGCATGGTCAGGTGCTCGACCGCGAGCACCGGCAGAGCATGAGCCGGAGCGGTCCGGGTGTCGGGATGCGCCGGCATCAGCCGTGACCCTCGCTGACATGGGCGCCCGAGACGGCGCGGCGCTCGCCCAGGGACACCGAGGGCAGGCGGACCGAGATCAGTCCGCGGGGCCGCCAGACCATCATGGCCACCATGGCGAGCCCGAACAGGAGCAGGCGGTACTCGCTGGGGTCGAAGCCCTCGCCGAACACCGCCTTCAGGAACCCGAGGTTGCGAAGCATCTCCGGGCCGCCGACCATCGCCACTGCGGCGATGGCGACGCCGACCTGGCTGCCCATACCGCCGAGCACGACGATCGCCAGGATGATGGCGCTCTCGAGGAAGTTGAAGCTCTCCGGGCTGATGAAGCCCTGGCGCACGGCGAAGAACGAGCCGGCGATCCCGCCGAAGGCCGCCCCGAGGGCGAAGGCCGTGAGCTTCGTCGCCGTCGTGTCGATGCCGAGCGAGCGGCAGGCGATCTCGTCCTCGCGCAGGGCCTCCCAGGCACGCCCGATCGGCAGGCGGCGCAGGCGCAGGGTGACGAAGTTAGTGACGAGCGCCAGTCCGAGGATGAGATAGTAGAGGAACACGAGTCGGTGCATCGAATCGTACGGGATGCCGAACCGCGCCGCGAACCCGTCCTCGCCCGCCGTGAACGGGATTCCGAAGAAGGTCGCTCGCGGGATCGACGAGATGCCGGCCCCGCCCCCGGTCACGTCGGTCCAGTTGATCAGGACGAGACGGATGATCTCGCCGAAGGCCAGGGTGACGATGGCGAGATAGTCGCCGCGCAGGCGCAGCACCGGGAAGCCGAGGATCATCCCCCACAGTCCGGCGAACAGGCCGGCGAGCGGCAGGCAGATCCAGAACGACAGGCCGAACGTGGTCGACAGCAGGGCGTAGGAATAGGCGCCGACCGCGTAGAAGGCGACGTAGCCGAGATCGAGGAGGCCCGCGAGGCCGACCACGATGTTGAGGCCCCAGCCGAGCATCACGTAGGTGAGGATCAGGATGCCGAGGTCGATCCAGTAGCGGGCCGAGGACAGGCCGCCGGTCACCAGGGTCGAGATGATCGGCAGCGTCAGGGCGATGCCGATGAACAGCCAGAGGCCGAGTTTCGAGGTCTTCTGACCGGCATCGGGCTCGCCATGGACCGCCTCCGTGGCCTGGGCCGGGGAGGGGGTCAGCGCCCGCCGCGCGTCCCGCCGCAGCAGCACGAGGCGCTGGACGAGGCGGAGCACGAAGACCGCCGCGCAGAGCGCCGCCACCAGCCCCCAGCGCGGCACAAGCACCAGCTCGCTGCCCGGTCCGGGATCGGTGCGGTAGGCGATGATCGGCACGCACAGGCCGAAGGCGACGAGGGCGTAGAGGGCGGCATCGCGCAGGATGCCGGCCATCGCGGATTCGGGAAGCGCAGCCTGGGAGCGGGCCATCAGACTTTCTCGACCTCGGGCCGGCCCAGGATGCCCGAGGGCATGAAGATCAGGACGATCGCCAGGATCGAGAAGGCGGCGACGTCCTTGTACTCGATGGAGAAGTAGGCGGACCAGAAGGTCTCGATCAGGCCGATGATCAGGCCGCCGAGCACGGCGCCGGGCAGGGACCCGATGCCGCCGAGCACCGCCGCCGTGAAGGCCTTCACGCCGGGCACGAACCCGTCCGAGAAGGACACGACGCCGTAGTACATGAGGTAGAGGACGCCCGCGACGGCCGCCAGCGCGGCGCCCAGGACGAAGGTCAGGGAGATCGTGCGGTCGACGTCGATGCCGAGCAAGGCGGCCATCTTGCGGTCCTGCTCGCAGGCGCGCTGCGCCCGGCCGAAGGGCGTGCGCTGCACGAGGTACCAGAACCCGGTGAGCAGCACGGCGGTCACCGCCATGATCAGCACCTGCTTCCAGGCCAGGAACACCGCGTAGCCGTCCCGCTCGAACAGGGTGATGCCCCCCGAGAGCATCGGAGGGGTCGGCTTGTTGCGCGCGCCCTGCACCACCTGCACGAAGTTCGACAGGAAGATCGACACGCCGATCGCCGAGATCAGCGGCGCGAGGCGGAACGAGCCGCGCAGGGGCCGGTAGGCCACGCGCTCGATCGCCCAGCCCCACAGGGCGGTGAGCACCATGGCGACCACCAGAACCACCAGGAAGGCCAGGGCGATGGAGCTGACCCCGAGCCACACGGTCAGAAGCAGGAAGGTGATCAGCGCGATGAAGCAGGAGACCATGAAGACGTCGCCGTGGGCGAAGTTCACCATGCCGATGATGCCGAACACCATCGTGTAGCCGATGGCGATCAGGCCGTAGATCGAGCCGAGCGTCAGCCCGTTGATCAACTGCTGTACGAAGACGTCCATGAACTCTCGCGCGCGGTTTGCTCGGCCGCCTACGAAGACCGCAGGCAACGCGGCGGCGCAAGTCCCGTACCGCAGCCGTAGCACGGCGGCCACAGGTTTCATCCCCGCCCGAGCGTCGCGTGAAAACAGTCGACCGTACCAGTAACGCACCCTGCCCGGGCTTGCGTGTGGCGTAGTTCCTGCGACACGTTTACGAATTGAGATGCTCGCTCATCCCGGGCGCAGGCGAGGAGCAGTACCGATGGCAGGTTCGCGACTCACGACGATGATCTTCGTCGGCATGCTCCTGGGGATCGCGGTGGGCTACGCCTGCAGCATCACCTGGCCCGATCCGCAGACCGCCAAGGAGATCGCCGGCTACATCGCCCTGGTCTCCGACGTGTTCCTGCGCCTGATCAAGATGATCATCGCGCCACTGGTGTTCTCGACGCTGGTGGTCGGCATCGCGCATCTCGGGGACACCGCCTCGGTCGGGCGGGTCGGCGGCAAGGCACTGCTCTGGTTCGTCGGCGCCTCGTTCTGCTCGCTGATGCTCGGCCTCATCATGGTCAACCTGATGCAGCCCGGCCAGAACCTCAACCTGCCGCTGCCCGATGCCGGCGCCGGGACCGGCCTCAAGGCGGCCTCGCTCTCCCTCAAGGAGTTCGTCACGCACCTCGTGCCGAAGAGCGCGGTCGAGGCGATGGCCAACAACGAGATCCTGCAGATCGTGGTGTTCTCGATCTTCTTCGGCGTCGGCCTCGCCGCCCTCGGCGAGAAGGGCCGCCTCCTGGCTCAGGGCATCGAGGGCCTCGCCGACGTGATGCTCAAGGTGACGGGCTACGTGATGATGTTCGCCCCCGTGGCGGTGTTCGCCGCCATCGCGGCGACGATCACCACGCAGGGCATCGGCGTGCTCGTGACCTACGGCAAGTTCCTCGTGGAGTTCTACATCGGCCTCGGCGTTCTCTGGGCGCTGCTGATGGGCGTCGGCTTCCTGATGCTCGGCGGCGGCGGCATCATGCGGCTGTTCAACCTGATCAAGGAGCCCTTCGTGCTCGCCTTCTCGACCGCGTCGAGCGAGGCCGCCTACCCGAAGATGCTGACGAACCTCGAAAAATTCGGCGTCCCGAACCGCATCACCTCCTTCGTGCTGCCGATGGGCTACTCGTTCAATCTCGACGGCTCGATGATGTACTGCACCTTCGCGGTGATGTTCATCGCGCAGGCCTACAACATCCCGCTGACCTGGGGTCAGCAGCTCACGATGCTGCTGCTGCTGATGGTCACCTCGAAGGGCATGGCCGGGGTGCCGCGCGCCTCGCTGGTTGTTATCTCGGCGACCCTCAGCCACTTCAACATCCCGGAGGCCGGACTGCTGCTGATCATCGGCATCGACCAGTTCCTGGACATGGGCCGGTCGGCCACCAACGTGTTGGGCAACAGCGTCGCCACCGTCGCGGTCGCCAAGTGGGAGGGCCAGCTCACCGCCACCGACCAGCGGCTCGATCACGTCGGGACCGTACCCTCGCCGGCGGAGTAGGGGTGGCGCGGACGCTCGGGGAGGGCGGGTGATGGCGATGCGGTCCGTGACACTTCTGGCGCTGGCGCTGACGGTGGCGTCGCCCGCCGCGGCGGTGGAGGTTCTCACCGGCACCCTCAAGAGCGTCGCCGAGCGCGGCGAGATTGTGCTCGGCTACCGCGAGAGTTCGGTGCCGTTCTCCTTCGTGGAGGGCCAGCAGCCGGACGGCAGCCCCCGGGCGATCGGCTACGCGATCGACCTCTGCGGCGAGATCGCCGACGACATCCAGGCGGCCATCGGGCGACCGGTGAAGATCCGCTACGCGCCGGTGACCGCCGAGACCCGCATCGAGGCGGTGACGTCCGGCAAGATCGACCTCGAATGCGGCTCGACCACCGCCAACGCCGAGCGCCGCAAGCAGGTCGCCTTCTCGCCGGTGGATTACATCAGCGCCACGCAGCTGCTGGTGAAGCGGGGGGCGGGCATCGCCTCCTACCGGGACCTCGGCGGTAAGACCGTGGTTGTCACGGCCGGCACCACCAACGAGAAGGCCGTGCGCGACCTGCTCGTCCGGCTACGGATCGACGCGAAGGTGGTGACCGCCCCCGATCACGCCGCCTCCTACGCGATGGTCAAGGCCGGCCAAGCCGATGCCTTCGCCACCGACGACGTGCTGCTCTACGGGATGATCGCCACGGACGCGCAGGGCGGAGCGAACTACACGGTGCTGCCCGACAAGCTCTCCTACGAGCCCTACGGCATCATGTTCCGCAAGGACGATCCGGAACTCGCCGGGATCGTGACGCAGACCTTCACGCGTCTCGCGGAGTCGCGGGCGCTGCGCTGGACCTACGAGCGCTGGTTCCTCAAGCGCCTGCCCAACGGTGAGCGCCTCGACATCCCGATGTCGAACGATCTGCGGGTGAGCTTCCAGCTGATGGGCCTCGACGGCGGCGAGTGAGCGGCCGCGGCCGGGCAGGGCGCCTCGCTTTTGCCCAACCGGAGGGCGAGGAGAGGGGCCGCAATCCCCTCATGCCGCGAGCGCGCCCCCGCCCATGCTGATCGCCGCGCACTGTCCGAAACCCCTGGCCGCCGCACTGGGCGCCCTCCTGGCCTGCGCCGCCTCGGCCGCCTCGGCCCATCCCCACGTCTGGGTGACGGCCAAGGCACAGCTCGTCTACGAGGGCGGGAAGCTGATCGGCGTCCGGGACACCTGGAGTTTCGATCCCGAATACACCGCCTTCGTCACGCAGGGCCTCGACATCAACAAGGACGGCGCGCTGAGCCCGGACGAACTCGCCGGGCTCGCGGCCGAGAACACCACCAACCTCGCCGAGTTCGGCTACTTCACGAAGTTGAAGATCGGCGGAAAGGAGCAGGCCTTCGCGGAGCCGAAGGAGCCGGCCGCGCACATGGCGGACAAGGCCCTGGTCATGACCTTCCTGTTGCCGCTCAAGACCCCGGTCCAGCAGGGACGCGGCGTCGCCGCGCTCGAGGTCTACGACCCGACCTACTTCGTCGCCTTCTCGTTCGCCGAGGGGGCCGATGCCGCGACCCTCGCCGGTGCGCCGCAGGGCTGCGCCGCCACCGTGACCCGCCCGAAGACCGAGCAGCCGAAAACCGCCGAGACCGGATCCCCGGGCATGACCGAGGCGTTCTTCGAGGCGCTCACCGCCGCCTCCACCTACGGCGTCCAATTCGCCAGCCGGGTCCTGGTCGCATGTCCGTAGGCATCGGGATCGCCGCGCCCGCCGGGACGGGGCGGCTGGGGCTGAGGCTCGGCGTCATGGCCCTCGCCGTCGCGGTTGCGACGCTGGTGGCGGCAGGGATCGCGTGGCTCGTCGCCCCCGGCCTCGCCGCGCCGCCGCCGCGCTCGCCCTTCGGGATCGGCTTCCGGGAGGCCGCTCCGGCCGCCACGGGCATCGGCGGCGTCATCCTCGCGCTGCAGGCGAGCTTCTCGCGCAGCCTCAATGCAGCCGTGGGCGCGCTCCGGGGTGGCGGCAGCTGGAGCCCGCTGGTCGGGCTCGCCTTCGCGTATGGCGTGTTCCACGCCGCAGGGCCGGGCCACGGCAAGGCGGTGATCGCCGGCTACATCCTGGCCGGCGAGCGGGCGCTGCGGCGCGGCTGCATCCTCAGCCTGTGCGCCGCCCTGCTTCAGGCCCTCGTGGCCGGAGCGATCGTCGGGATCGGCAGCCTGATCCTCGACGCCACCGCGGCGAGCATCACCCGGGCCGGGACCCTGATCGAGACCGTGAGCTTCGCCCTCGTGGCGCTGATCGGGCTGGTGCTGACCTGGCGCAAGGCCGGACGCCTCGTCCATCTCCGGGCGGCCTGCGGCCCCGGCTGCAGCCATCTACCCGAACCGCAGGCGATCGAGCGCCTGGAAACCTGGCGCGAGCGGGCGGGGGTGGTGCTGGCCGCGGGCTCGCGTCCCTGTGCCGGCGCGGTTCTGGTGCTGGTCTTCGCGGTCTCGCAGGGGGTGCCTGGGGCGGGCATCCTGGCGGTGCTGGCCATGGCGCTCGGCACGGCGCTCACCACCACGGCCCTGGCCTGCCTGGCGGTTTTCGCCAAGCGGGCGGCCCTGCGTCTTGCAGGCGGCCGCGGACGGGCGGGAGTCCTGGCGGTCGGCGGGCTCGAACTCGTGGCCGCAGCCTTCGTGCTGGTTCTGGGTGCGGCGATGCTCTCGGGCCTCGCGCCGGGTCTCGCTGGCTGAGGGGCCTCGCCATCCGGGCCACGGCATGCGACGCTGCACGCTCGAGACGGGGACGCACCGATGCACGCCGACTTCGAGACCATCCTGAACTGGCGCCTGCTCACCGGATCGCACCCGTTCCCCGGCCCCGACGGCGGAACCTGCATCAACGAGGCGGCGATCGTCGCCGCGGGTTTGCCCTATCGGGCGATCCGCTCCAGCGCGGATTGTCCGCCCTGTTTCTCGCGGCCGGTCGCCGCCTATGCCCTCGGGCTCAACGATGCCATGCCGGACGAGGCGCGGCCGCAGCTGATGGCCTTCGTGCTGCGTCTGTCGGGCAGCGCCGACACGCCGGAGATCGAGGCCGCCCGAACCCGGCGTCTCGCCCTGGAGAGCATCCGGCGGATCCTCGCGCCCCTGTGCCAAATCGCCGGGATGGCGGAGGAGGCGGAGGCCTGTGCCGGAGCGCCGGATCTGACCGCCGCACGTGCCGCGGCGACCGCCGCGGCCTGGCGGGGCGGCGCGCTGTCCCAGGCCGCCGCCCAAGCGCGGCGCTGGCGTGAGGGGGCGCTGACCGCCGCGGTCGCCCGAACGGCCACGGCGGCGGAGCGGGCCGGCACGGATGCGCGCTGCGCCGCGGAGGTCGCCGAGGGGGCGGCCCCATTCGTGCCCGGCACCTGGAGCGAGGCCTGCGCGATCCTCTCGACTGCCCTCGCGATCGGCCGCCAGGCGCCCGAGGTCGCCCTCGCCGGAGCCCAAGCGCGCCTCGACGCGGCCCGCGCGCTGGCCCCCGCCTGATCAGGCCGCGGCGGGCGCGGCGTCGAGATCGAGCGCGATGGAGCCGCAATTCTCCAGGAACGTGCCGGTCAGATGGTAGAAGAACGTCCCGTGCCCCACGACCGCGATGGCCCGCTCGGGCCGGGCGCGCAGCCAATCCCGGAACGCGGCGACGCGGGCGTCGAACAGGGGACGCGGCTCGACCGGATAGCCGCCCACCTCCGAGCCCGGCTCGGCGTGCCACCAGACCTCCGGCAGATGCCCGACATCGAGGTGCGGGAACTCGGCGGCGATCTCTGAGGCTGCCCGACCGACGTCGCAGCTGCTCTCCTGGCATTCCCGATGCAGCACCTCGACCAGCACGCGCGGCTGGCGCGGATGGTCGCCGAACAGGATCGCGGCGGTCTCGATGGCACGGGTCAGGGGCGACACGACCACGAGGTCGAACGGGTGCGCCCGGAGCCGGTCCCGCGCCGCCCGGGCCTGGGCCTTCCCCAGTTCGGTCAGGCGGGCGTCGGGGAAGCCGGGATCCCCGCCTCCCGACCTGTGCGCGGCATTGAACGTGGATTGCCCGTGGCGGATGCAGAGGATGCGTGGCGTGTCCGGCATGGTTCTCAAGGATGCGTCTCGAAGGGGCGAGGCGGGGACGGCCAGGCGAAACGGCCGCCGCGCTGGATGACCTCGATCTTGTAGCCGTCCGGATCCGTCGCGAAGAAGAACCGGGCGAGCACCGCGTCCGCGTGCTTGAGCGTCTTGACGTCGGTGACCGTGAAACCCTCGCGCCGATGCCGCGCGTGCTCGGCGTCGAGGTCGTCGACCACGAAGGCGATGTGACCATAGCCGTCGCCGAGGTCGTAGGGCTTGTCGCGCCCCTTATTGACCGTGAGTTCCAGTTCGAACGGTGAATTCGGGTCGCGCAGGTAAATGAGGGTGAAGTCCGGAAAGTCGAACCGGTCGGAAAGCTCGAGCCCGAAGGCACGAGTGTAGTAGTCGCGCGCGCGCTCCTCTTCGAGAACGCGGATCATGGCGTGGACGGGCTTGGACATGCGCTCGTGATTCCGTGAGCACGCTGGCGACGTGCCGAGCCCCCTATGTGGCGTCCCGCCGGACGCTGAAAAGGTTGGCGCCCCGGGCATGCCTGTCCGGCACCATGCCCCGCCGATGAGGCTGCAGCGGTGTCATGAACCCAATAGGCGCGGAACGCTCTGATCACAAATATGCGGCGTCTAGACTACAATTCGAGATTTTAAGAGCTAAAAAGTATGTTTTCAAGTCAAACATCGGTTCTATTCGAAATGCAATCGATTATTATTCATGACACAGAACGTTGATTTGAAGGCGACGTAACAATCATGTCTTGACAAAAACGCAAAATTAGGATTTTTTTACTCATGATAGCCAAGATCGATCCCGCCGACACTCAGCCGTGCGTCATTGATTTCGAACGGGGCCCGAAGACCGTGCTACGATTGTCAAACATCAAGGTTCTGCCCAAACTGGCCACCGTCATCGCGTTGATCAGCCTGATCGTCGGCGGCTGTGTCTGGTACGCACAGTCGCGAATGACCACGATCGACGACGGATACAGTCGCTTCATCGTGAACGAGGCAGCGGCCGTCGCCGAGGCGCGCCGGCTCAACCGCCTGATGATCGAACTCAATTATTACGTGTACCGGGTCGTCGCGGAGACCGAGCCCTCCCAGATGCAGGAGGCCAACAGGGGCTTCGAGGCCGCTCTACCGAAGGTGAAGGAGCTGCTCCCGGTCTTCCGCGCGCACGCGCCGAGCTTCGCCACGCGCATCGACGAGCAGTCCGCCCGCGTCGAGCGCTACGTCCGGGACGTGAGCGAGGTCCGCCGGCTCGGTTCCGCCAACCAGAACGATCAAGCCATCGCGCTGGTGCATTCGGCGATCGATCCGGTCTTTTCCAGCATGTTGGCCGACGGCAACGCCCTCGCAGAGGATATTAACGCCTACATGCAGAAGGGTTCGGACGACCTGACCGACCAGACCAACACCACCCGCCAGACCTTGATGATCGTCAGCGCCCTCGGAATGCTGGCCGGCCTGCTCGCTGCGGTCGTGATCGCGACGATCGGAATCACGCGCCCGCTCGACCGCCTGGTCAAGGTCCTGCAGCGGATGGCCCAGGGCGAGATCGACGCCGAGATCACGGAAGCGCAGCGCCGGGACGAGATCGGGGCGGTGGGCAAGGCGGTCGAGGGCATCAAGGCCATGGTCGCGCGCAAGGCCGCCGAGGAGGCCGAGGTCAAGCGCCTCGCCGACGAGGCCGCGGCGGCCGAACGCAAGCGCACCATGCTGGAACTGGCGGACGGGTTCGAACGGGCGGTCGGGAGCATCGTCGGGATGGTATCGTCCTCGGCCACCGAGCTTCAGGCCACCGCCCAGACCATGACGGCGAGCGCCACCGAGACCGCCAGCCAGTCCACCACCGTGGCGGCCGCGGCCGAGCAGGCCGCCGCCAACGTCCAGACCGTAGCAGCCGCGGCGGAGGAGCTGGGGACGTCGGTGCAGGAGATCGGCCGGCAGGTCCTGGGCTCGGCCGGCCTCGCGCAGACGGCGGTCGGGGAGGCGGATCAGACCCAGCACCTCGTGCAGGCCCTGAGCCAGGCGGCCACCCGCATCGGCGACATGGTCGGGCTGATCTCGAACATCGCCGGTCAGACCAACCTCCTGGCCCTCAACGCCACGATCGAGGCTGCCCGCGCCGGCGAGGCGGGCCGCGGCTTCGCGGTCGTCGCCTCCGAGGTGAAGGAGCTGGCGGCCCAGACCGCCCGGGCGACCGACGAGATCAGCCAACAGATCGGCCAGATCCAGGGCGTGACGGGTCAGGCGGTCTCGGCCATCGACACGATCACGGCGCGCATCCGCGAAATCGACGGGGTGGCGGCCACGATCGCGGCGGCGGTGGAGCAGCAGGGCGCGGCCACGCAGGAGATCGTGCGCAACGTCTCCCAGGCCGCCACCGGCACCGACGAGGTCACCAGCAACATCACCGGCGTGGCCAAGGCCTCCGAGGAGACGGGCGCGGCTGCCGCCCAGGTGCTCGGCGCGGCGGGTGAGCTGTCGCGCCAGTCCGAGCATCTCGGGGCGGAGGTCTCCCGCTTCCTGAGCACGGTGCGGGCGGCCTGAGGCCCGTCAGGCCCCGATCCGGAGCACCTGGGTCCGGGCGCCGGCCTGCGCGAAGGCATCCGGGTCGGCGCCGGTCATCCAGACCTGTCCCGGCAGCGCCTCCAGGGCCTCGAACAGGCCGGCCCGCCGCCGCGGGTCGAGATGGGCCGCCACCTCGTCGAGGAGGATGAGGGGCGCGATCCCGCTCATGGCCCGCACCAGCCGGGCATGCGCGAGGACGAGCCCGATCAGCAGCGCCTTCTGCTCCCCGGTGGACGCCGTTCCCGCCGGCACGTCCTTGGGACCGTGGCGGACCACGAGGTCGCTGCTCTGCGGCCCGATCAGGGTGCGGCCGGCGGCCCGGTCCCGGTTGCGGCCGTGGCGCAGCGCCATGCGGTAGCGGTCCTCCGCCTCGATGGCGGGCCAGACCGCCACGAGGTCGTCGAGGTCGCCTTCGAGGCGGATGGAGGCCCAGGGAAAGGGCTGCCCGTCGTCCCGGGTCTCGGCGATGAGCCGGTCGAGGCGCTCGGCGGTCTCCCGGCGGGCAAGGGCCACGGCGACGCCCAGCTCGGCGACCTCCCGCTCCACCGCGTCGAGCCAACGGTCGTCGTCGGGCCGCTCCTCCAGCAGGCGGTTGCGCGAGCGCAGAGCCCGCTCCATCGCGGAGACCCGGGCGCCGTGCGCGGCATCGACTGCCAGCACGAGACGGTCGAGGAACCGCCGCCGGTCCCCGGCCGCCCCGCGGAACAGCCCGTCGAGGTCGGGGGTCAGCCAGACCACCCGCAGGAACTCGCTGAACGCCACCGGCGAGGAGGCCGTGGCGCCGTCGATCCGGCAGAGCCGGCTCGCCCGCCCGTCGGGACCCGGCGGCTCGAGACCCGTACCGAGCCGGTGCTCGGCGCCATCCCGGTCGAGGGTGAGCGAGACCGCGAACCCTCCCGGACCGCCATCGCGCGCCATCGCGGCGAATTCCGCCCGGCGCAGGCCCCGGCCCGGCACGAACAGCGAGAGCGCCTCGAGCAGGTTGGTTTTGCCCGCGCCGTTCTCTCCGACCAGCGCCACAAACCGGGCCGTTGGGCTCAGCTCGAGATCGGCGTGATTGCGGAAATCGCGGGCGATCAGGCGGGTGACGCGCAGATCCGACCCGTTGGGCTCGACCCGCGGATCGACGACATCGCTCATCGGTGAACCCGGAGGTCGAGCCGCACCGCGCTCAACCGTCCCTTCCTATCTGACATCCCATTCAACACCCTCCTCCTGAGGTGTCCGCGTCGGCGGGCCTCGCAGGAGGGCTCCAGAACCCATGTCGCACTCTGGCGACCTCTCGCGAGGCCCCCGCTACGCTCCGGCACCCCAGGACGAGGGCAGGAACAGGACGTGCCGCGGCGGTCTCACACCCGCATCGGCATCAGCACGTACAGCGCCGGCGCGCCTTCGCGGTCTTGGATCAGGGTCGGGGAACCGGGATCGGCGAGCTTGAACAGGGCGGTGTCGCCCTCGAGCTGCGCGGTGATATCGAGGAGGTACCGGGCGTTGAACCCGATATCGAGATTGGCCGCCTCGTAGTCGACATCGAGTTCCTCGGTGGCACTGCCCGAATCCGGGTTGTTCACCGAGAGCGCGAGGCGACCCTCGACGAGCCCGAGTTTGACGGCGCGGCCGCGCTCCGACGAGATCGTCGAGACCCGGTCCACGGCCTTGGCGAAGGCGTCGCGCTCGACGGTCAGCCGCTTGTCGTTGTTGGCCGGGATCACCCGCTGGTAATCCGGGAAGGTGCCGTCGATCAGCTTGGAGATCAGGGTCAGGCCGCCGGCGAAGCGCAGGCGGATCTTGGCGGGCGACAGGTCGACCGCGACGGTCTCACCGCCGTCGTCGAGGAGCTTCTGGATCTCGGCGACCGCCTTGCGCGGCACGATCACGCCCGGCATGCCGACGCTGCCCTGCGGGGCCGGAAGCTCGACGCGGGCGAGCCGGTGGCCGTCGGTGGCCACCGCCCGCATCACCGGGCCGCCCTCGGTCTCCAGCGTGTGCAGGTAGATGCCGTTGAGGTAGTAGCGGGTCTCCTCGGTGGAGATCGCGAACTGGGTCTTCTCGATCAGCCGCTTCAGGTCGGCGGCGGCGATCTCGAAGCCGTGCGGCATCTCGCCGGCGGCGAGATCCGGGAAGTCGCCCTCCGGCAGGGCGCCGAGGGCGAAGCGCGAGCGGCCGGACCGGATCGTCATCTGGCCGGATTCGCCACCGGTCTCCAGGGAGACCTGCGCGCCGTCGGGGAGCTTGCGCACGATGTCGTAGATCACGTGCGCCGGCACCGTGGTGGCGCCCGCATCCGACACGTCGGCCGGCACGCTCTCGGTCACCTCGATGTCGAGATCCGTCGCCCGCAGCTGGAGCCCCGACCCTTCCGCCCGCAGGAGCACGTTCGACAGGATCGGAATCGTGTTGCGGCGCTCGACGACCCGGTGCACGTGGCCGAGCGACCTGAGCAGGGCCGCGCGCTCGACAGTGACTCTCATCGCAATACTCAAGTGATGTGGACGGCGCCGCGGCCGGCAGCCGTCGCGGAATATGGCCGTTCAGCTTGGCGAACGGGACCGGGGAACGCAAGGCCGCCGCTGGTGCGCCGCACAGCGACCTCCGAGCCCCCGTCGCCCGGCCCTGTCGGGTACCCGGTCGGGCAGCCGAGAGGGTCGGACAAGTCCGGCAGCCCCGTCGGGCACCCATGCCGAAACCGGGGTACCCGCGTGGGCCGCCCCGTGCGAAAGCGCCGCAATCGCCCCGGCCCCCTCCTTCCGCACCCCGATCATGTTGCAGACCGTCGACACCGCAGGCACGCCGCTTGCCGCACCGAGCGCCGCCCGGATCCTCGCCGCGAGCTTCGTCGGCACGGCGATCGAGTTCTTCGACTTCTACATCTACGCCACCGCCACCGCCCTGGTGATCGGCCCTGTCTTCTTCCCGGCGGGCGCACCCGGCGTCCAGCAGCTCAGCGCCTTCGCGACCTTCGCCATCGCGTTCATCGCGCGGCCGGTGGGCGCGGCCCTGTTCGGGCATTTCGGCGACCGCGTCGGCCGCAAGGCGACGCTGGTGGCGTCGCTGCTGATCATGGGTCTCTCCACGGTCCTGATCGGCTGCCTGCCGACCTATGCCGCCGCCGGCTGGTGGGCGCCCGCCGCCCTCTGCGTCCTGCGCTGCGGCCAGGGCATCGGGTTCGGCGGCGAGTGGGGCGGAGCGGCGCTCCTGGCGGTCGAGAACGCGCCGCCGGGTCGGCGGGCATGGTACGGAATCTTCCCGCAGCTCGGCGCGCCGGTGGGCTTCATTTTGGCCAATCTCGGCTTCCTGGCCCTCAGCTTCGGCCTGTCGCCGGCGAGCTTCCAGGCCTGGGGCTGGCGCCTGCCGTTCCTGGCCTCCGCGGCGCTCGTGGGCGTCGGGCTCTATGTCCGCCTCAAGCTGACCGAGACGCCCGCCTTCAGGGCGGCGCTCAGCGAGGCGCGGCCGGAGCGCGTCCCCTTCGCGACGATGCTGACGCAGCATGGACGCTCGGTCCTGGTCGGCACCCTCGCGATGGTGGCGGTCTACGCGGTGTTCTACCTCTCCACCGTCTTCGCCCTGGGCTACGGCACCGGGACCCTCGGCTACAGCCGGCCGACCTTCCTGCTGTTCGAGTGCATCGCGGTCTGCTTCATGGCGCTCGGCACCGTGGTGTCGGGTGCCGCGGCCGATCGCTTCGGGCGCCGGCCGGTCCTGCTCTCCGGGATGGCGGTGACGTTCCTGCTGGGTTTCCTGATGGGGCCGATGCTCGGTCACGCCGCCGGCAGCGGGACCTGGCCGCCCGTCCTGGGCTTCCTGTGCCTCAGCCTCCTGACGATGGGCTGGGTGTTCGGGCCGATGGGTGCCGTCCTGCCCGAGCTGTTCCCGACGCGGGTGCGCTACACGGGTGCCTCGGTCACCTACAACCTCGCGGGGATCCTGGGCGCCTCAGGTGCGCCCTACATCGCGCAGGAACTCGTGGCGTTCGGCGGGATCGGCTTCGTCGGGTTCTACCTGTCGGCGGCCGCGATCCTCAGCTTCCTCGCGGTCCTGGCGATGCAGGAAACCGCTGGGCGCTGACGGCACGCGGCTGCGCGGCTCGGTGCGCCCTCAAGACCGAAGGATCGCCCCCCGCCCCCGCGAAGCCGGTTCCGGTTTCTGCGTTCCAGCTGGGCCGAGGGATCCAGCCCATCGGACACGACGGGCTCGAAGCGCCCGAGGAACCGGGTCCGTTCCCAGAGTTCGATCGCGTCGCGTTCGACCATCGCCCGGGCGCGGCGGCGCGCCTGCGTGTCGTCCTCGGCTGGCACGATCTCGGCCGCGAAGACCCGGCCGGCCCGGTCGAGCCTGAAGGCCCTGTAGGCGCGACTGCGGTGAGCGGTTTCGGCGTTCGTTGCGAGCATCGGACAACCTCCGCGACCGAACGTCCCGGATGAGGGTTAACCGATGGTTAATGGCAGGTCTCGTCGCCCTGCTCCGCCGACCGAGACGCATTCCGACGGCCCTGCAGGCGAAACGCGACGGACCCCGTTTATGGGCGTGCCTGCCTCGCGGACAGACTGCATTGCGCCGCGATGCGGGCGTTCAGCTCCGCTTGTCGAGGGGGCGGCCGAGAAGGCGGGCGAACTCAGCCTCGATCTCCTCCACGGAGAACGGGTTGCCGGATGACTTCGCTTCCGGGGGCTCTACGGCGGGCGGGGGTGCCGGCGGCGGCGGCGCGAAGACCGGAGCGGCCTTCGGCATAGCCGGAGGCACAGGCGGCGCGGGAGGCGGCGGCGCGGGTACAGGAACGCTCGGCGCCTTGGTTGGGGGCGAGGGCGGGGTCGCCACATGCTGGGCAGCAAGGGGCGGCCCCGGATCAGCGGGGGCGGAGGCCATTGCGGCCGCGACCGGATCGACGCCCTGGGTCGGGGCGGGGGACGGCGCGATCTGGGGCGCCGGGGTCACCGCCGAGGACGAGCGCGACAGAGCGGCCTGAAGCTGTCGAGCCATGTCGGACAGGACGACCGGATCGACCGACCGGCGCTCGGAGGGCACGGCGAGGGCCGGCGCCGGACGGGGGGGCTCCAACTCCGCGGGTACCGTCTCCGGCTTGCGCTCGGAGGCGGGATCGGGCCGCGGTTCGACGAGGGGCGGTGCGGTCCGGCTCAGGATCCGCCGGGGGATGGTCGGCTCGCGCGCAGGGGGGGCGGGCGGCTCTGCCACCAGAGGAGGCGCCGGCGGGCGCAATGGTGCCGGCGGCGGGGCGAGTGGCACGGGCGCGGGGATATCCTGGCCGGGCTCATCGCCAACGAGCAGGGCGGCATCGAGGGGGAGCCGCACCGACGGGCCAGCCGCAGAACGCGGCACCGGCGGCGGTACCACCACCGGCATCTCAAAGCCCGGATCGAACAGGGGCTCCGCGCGGCGCCCCGCTGACTCGGGCAGGACCCGCGGCGGCTCGGGCAGGCGACCGCCCTGGACGAGCGGGTCCTGGAGCGGCTCGGCGAGAGGCTCGGTCGTCAGTTCCGGCCGAAGGGCCGCCTCGGGCAGCGGTCGCTGGCTGCGCTGGATGTTGCGCTCGACCACCACGTCGTTGGGGCCGCCCACGAGCAGCAGGTGCTCGACGTTGTCCCGGCGCAGAAGGATCAGTTGCCGAGCGCGGTCGAGTTCGTAGACGTCGACGATCCCGAGACGCGGCTGCCGCCCGCGATTGCCGGTACGCCCCGGGAGCGCCAGGCTTCGGCCCGTCAGCCGGCGCACCGTGAACACGATGGCCGCCAGCGCCGTGAAGATGACGGCGAAAATGACAATATACTGGACGATGGGGGAGCCGTCAGAGCCGAACACGAATTGCAGCCATCGCAAGGTTACGCACTCGTCCGTTCCGGCCGCCGCGGATGCGTGCCGGCACGGCTTCATCCTTACCACGCCGGGGGGGCGGCAGGGCAAACGACGTTAAGAGTTCGTTAACAGACCTTTTAATTGTCGGCGATCAAGACAATAGGGCGAGGATCAGGGACCGGCGCGTCGCCATCGCGCATCGACGATCCCCTGTGGACCGGCGCGCGATGCACCTCCCACCATATCTCTCCCTGGCTCCGCGATCCGAACGGCGCCTTCGCACGCGAAGCGGGGACGAACCTCGCCTTCCCGAGAGCACCGGTCACGAGACCGGGTCGACGGCGTCGAACGGCTTAACGCGGCGTTAACCATGCGCGCGGCAGATTTTGCCGAGCCCGCTCGTTCCGGCGCGGCCACGCCACAGCGGAGGCGACCTTGGCCCTCACCGACCTGCCCGTGCTGGGCATGCTGCGCACGCGGATGCAATGGGCGCAGGCGCGCCAGGGGTTGATCGCCGAGAACGTGGCCAACGCCGACATGCCGGGCTTCAAGCCCCGCGACCTCGTGGAGCCGCACTTCGACCGGGCCAGCGGCGCCCTGGCCGCGACCGCGTCAGCGACCGCGGCCAGCCTGTCCCTGACGAGCCCCGGCCACATGGCTCCGGCCGGGCAGGGGGTGGGGACGGATTCCAAGCGCGCGAAGGGCTTCGAGATCCGCCCCAGCGGCAACGGCGTCAACCTCGAGGACGAGATGATGAAGGCCGGCGACAACCAGTCGGATTATCAGCTGGCCGCCTCCCTCTACCAGCACAGCCTCACCACCCTGAAGATCGCGATCGGCAAGAGCTGACGCGCGGCCGCCGGCAGTCGAGCGCCGTCTCCATACGGTCGCGGTAGGATAGAGGGTCCCGAACCATGGAATTCAGCAAGTCGCTGGCGGTGGCGGCCTCCGGCCTCAAGGCCCAGTCCGGCCGGATGCGCATCATCGCGGAGAACATCGCCAACGCCGATTCCGCGCCGGCCTCCGCCGGGGCGCAGCCCTACCGCCGGAAGATCCCGAGCTTCACGAGCCATCTCGACGACGAGACCGGCGCCCGGCTCGTGGAAGCCGGACGGGTCAAGCGCGATCCATCGGCCTTCCGGACGAAGTACGAGCCGGGCAACCCCGCGGCCAACGCCCAGGGCGAGGTGCAGATGCCCAACGTCAACGCGCTCATCGAGAACATGGACCTGCGCGAGGCCCAGCGCTCCTACGAGGCGAACCTCAACATGGTCAGCGCCACCCGCAAGATGCTGGCGCAGACCCTCGGGATCCTGAAGTGACCGGTCGGGACGCTTAGCAAGGACGCATGGCGATGGCTTCGAGCAACTTCGCGGCGGGTGCCTACGCGGCCGTCCAGGGCCTCGCCGGCGGCCGGCCCGCGCCCCGGGTGCAGCCGACGACCGGCACCGGCACCGACTTCATGCAGATGCTCGGGCAGACCCTGGACAGCGTCGGCGATACCGGCCGCCGGGCCGACGCCCAGGCCGTCTCGGCCGCCACCGGCAAGGCGAATGTCGTGGATGTGGTCACCGCGGTGGCCGAGAGCGAGACCGCCCTCCAGACCATGGTGGCGGTTCGCGACCGGATGATCTCCGCCTACGAGGAGATCATGCGCATGCAGATCTGAACGGCCGTCCGGCACGTCCTCCACCCGCGCCACCGCCCATGCCCCTTGCACAGATCGCATCCCCATGACCGGCCTCGCCATCCTCGACATCGCCCGCGACGGCATCTTCGTCTTCCTCAAGGTCGCCGGGCCGCTGATGCTGGTCGCCCTCGCGGTCGGGCTCGCCGTCTCCCTGGTCCAGGCTCTCACGCAGATCCAGGAGCAGACGTTGATCTACGTGCCGAAGGTCGTGGCGGTGTTCGCCACCCTGCTGCTGATGCTGCCTTTCATGGGCGACGCCATGGCCGGCTACATGACCCGCATCGCAGCCCGCATCGCGGCCGGCGGCTGATGCGCGGGCCGGCCGCGACAGGCGAGGACCGCGCGTGCCATACGGGCGGCGATGAACCTGCTCCTGCCCGGCATCGCCTCGGCCTACCTGATCACCTTCGCGCGCATCGGCACGCTGATCATGCTGATGCCGGGCATCGGCGAGCAGACCGTGTCGCCGCGCCTGCGCCTCGCCTTCGCGCTGCTCACGACCCTGGTGCTGTTTCCGACCGTGCGGCCGCTGCTCGGCGGGACGGAGGGCGTAGCCGGCCCGCGGCTGATCGGGCTCCTGTTCGGCGAGACGATCGTGGGCCTGGTGCTCGGGCTGACCGTGCGCATGGTCCTCGCAGCCCTGCAGACCGCCGGTGTGATCATCTCGGCGCAGGTCGGCCTGTCCTACGCCATGTCGGTGGATCCGAGCCAGGGCGGCCAGCAGGTGGCGATCGGCAACTTCCTGTCGTTGCTCGGGATCACGCTGATCTTCGCCGCCGACCTGCACCATCTCGCGATCGAGGGTGTGGCCCGCAGCTACGAGGTGCTGCCGCCCGACGGCGTCCCGGCCTTCTCGGACGCGCTGATGCTGGCCACGAAGGCCCTCGCCCGGGGCTTCACCCTGGCGGTGCAGATCTCCGGTCCGTTCATCGCCTTCGGAATCCTATTCAACCTCGGGCTCGGCGTGCTCTCGCGGCTGATGCCGCAGTTGCAGGTCTTCTTCCTGGCGGTCCCGGCCTCGGTCCTGATCGGCATGCTGATCCTGATGGGCTGCCTGGGCGTCATGATGGGCGTGTTCCTGGACGATCTGGGCCGGTATCTCGGGGATTACGTCGGCCGCTGAGCGGCCGCGCCGCCCGCACCCCGATCCCTCGTCCGCGCTGAGAGCGACGCCCGATGGCCGACGATACCGACGACGAGGACAAGACCGAGGAGCCGTCCCAACGGCGGCTCGATCAGGCCATCGAGCGCGGCGACGTCGCGACCAGCAGCGAGATCAACACCTTCGCGATGCTGGGCGCGTTCACCCTGACGCTGCTGGTCGCCGCCCCCGGCATCGCCACCAACCTGCTGCACGGTCTCAAGGCTTACCTCGCCAACGCCTCCACCTTGCCGGACGACGCCACGGCGATGCGGGCGGCCATGACGCACGGACTGTGGCTGTGGCTCCAGGCGGTGGCCGTACCCGTGGGGGCGGCCATCGTGGCCGGGTTGGCCGCGGGACTCCTGCAGCACCCCCTGGTCTTCACCACCGAGACGCTGATGCCGAAATTCTCGCGCCTCTCGCCGATGGCGGGCGTGAAGCGGCTCGTCGGCGTCGAGGCCTTGTTCCAGTTCGGCAAGGGTCTGGCCAAGATCGGCGCCGTGGGCATCGTCGGCGGCGTGGTGCTGTGGAACGACCGCGACCGGCTGGAGGTGTTCGCACGCCTGGACCCGGCGGCGTCCCTGCCGGCGATCCTGTCCCTCAGCCTGCGGCTGCTCGCCGGCATGCTGTGCATGCACCTCGCGATCACGCTCGGCGATGCGCTCTACGCCCGGTTCCGCTGGCGCAAGCGCCTTCGCATGTCGAAGGAGGAACTCAAGCAGGAGATGAAGGAGTCGGAGGGCAACCCGGAGGTCAAGGGGCGCCTGAAGCAGCTGCGGATGGCCCGGGTGAAGAAGCGCATGATGGCTGCGGTCCCCACTGCCACCGTGGTGGTGACGAACCCGACCCACTACGCGGTGGCGCTGCGCTACGAGACCGGCATGGGCGCGCCCGTCTGCGTCGCCAAGGGCGTCGATGCCCTGGCGCTGCGGATCCGCGCAGTGGCCGCCGAGCACGGCGTCGCGTTGATCGAGAACCCGCCGCTCGCCCGGGCGCTCCACGCCACCGTGGAGATCGACCGCGAGATTCCGGCCGAGCACTACCGGGCGGTGGCGGAAGTCATCGGCTTCGTGCTGCGCCTGCGGAAGCGGGCGGCGTAGGGCGCGCGGGCGACAGCCGGGACCGTGAGGCGCGTGGAACCGGACGGCATTGTGAGCCGGAGACGGTCGCCGTGTCGGAAGGCCACGCTTCCTCCACCTTTTTTCGCGAGGCTGTAGCGAGGCTTGGCGCGACGAGAGTGGTGCCGCCCCGCGCGTGTCCTGTTATGGCCGGCAAGCCCAACCGGGTGACTGTTCTGGAATGAAGCCGATGGCCGATGTCACTGGACCTCCGGCGCCCGCCGCGAGCCCGCAGAATTCGGGTCTTCCGGTCTCGCAGGCGTCTGCCCTGGTGGGGACGGGCTCGATCGACCGCTCGGAGCAGCCGGGTCGGGTCGGGCTGCTGCTCGTGCTCGCCGGCCTCCTCGTCGGGGCGGCCATCGGCCTGTCCTTCGTGGCCAACGAACAGGCCCAGTCGCTCATCGTGTGGCTGCTCGCCCTGCTGGCCATGGCGGGCGTGTTCTTCCTGTTCGCCCTCGCCATCGGGGCGCTGCAGCTGAGCGGCAGCGCCGCCCGGGACGACATCACCAAGGGCATCGTCGATGCCTCGCCCGACGGGCAGCTCGTCGTCGAGGAAGGAGGCCGCCTGATCTACGCCAACGAGGCCTATCTGCGGATCGCCAGCGGCAACACCTTCTCCAACCTCGTGCCGGTGGAACGCATCCTCGTCGGCTCCCCGGAGGTCTCTGAGGCCGTCTATCGCCTGTCGCAGGCCTCGCGCGACGCCCGCGCCCATACCGAGGAGGTCCGGATGTCGCCGCCGCTCGGGCCGACAGCCGGCGATCGCGGCTTCGGGTGGTACCGGGTCTCGGTGCGGCCGCTCGCCCGTCCACGCCGGGCCGCCTCGCTCTGGACCGTGGCCGACATCACCGCCGAGCGGGAGCGGCAGGAGAACGTCTTCCAGGAACTCCAGCACGCCATCGACTACCTCGACCACGCCCCAGCGGGCTTCCTGTCGATCGATCCGGCCGGCGCCATCGTCTACATGAACGCGACCCTCGCGGCCTGGCTCGGCTACGACCTCGCCAGCGTCGGCCCCGGCGGCCCGCATCTGACCGAGATCGCCCCGGAGGCGGACGTCCTCGTCCGGACCGCAGGCCTGCCGGGCGAGGTGCGGACCGACCGCTTCGACCTCGACCTGCGCCGCCGCAACGGCCACACCCTGCCGGTGCGGCTCTATCATCGGGTCGCCTTCGGCAAGGACGGCAAGCCCGGGTCGTCGCGGACCTTCGTGATCAACCGGTCGGCCGGGGCCGAGACCGACGAGCCGCAGCGCGCCGCCGAGGTGCGCCTCGCCCGCTTCCTCAACAACTCGCCGATCGCGATCGCGACCCTCGACCGCGCCGGCTGCATCGCCCGGGCGAACGCCTCGTTCACCCGGCTGTTCGGAACCGTGCCGCGCCAGGCCGACGACGGCGCCCTCGACGGGGAGGGCACGCCCCGGGTCGAGCCGAACGTCGGCGACTCGGTGGCCGACCGCACCGCCCTGGAGGCCGGGCTCGCCCGTGCGGCGAGCGGCCGGACCGATCCGGAACCCATCGAGGTCCAGCTGTCGGGACCGGGCGGCCGCTCGGCCCGGGTCTGGCTCAGCCCGGCCGACGGCGGCGATCCGGGACAGCAGACCGACGAAGCCGAGCGGGTGATCCTGTACGCCCTCGACACGACGGCGCAGCGGCAGCTGGAGCAGCAGGTCGCCCAGGCCCAGAAGATGAACGCGGTGGGCCAGCTGGCAGGCGGCATCGCGCACGATTTCAACAACGTGCTGCAGGCGATCATCGGCTACTCGGACCTGCTGCTCGCGAGCCACCGGCCGACCGATCCGGCGTTCCAGGACATCATGCAGATCAAGCAGAACGCCAACCGGGCGGCGGGCCTCGTCCGCCAGCTCCTGGCGTTCTCCCGCCGTCAGACCCTGCGCCCGGAGGTGATGAACGTCGGGGAGGCGCTCTCCGAACTCACGCTCCTGCTCAAGCGCCTCCTCGGCGAGCGCGTCGCCCTCGAATTGAAGCACGGCCGCGAGGTCTGGCCGGTGAAGGCCGACGTCAACCAGTTCGAGCAGGTGATCGTCAATCTCGCGGTCAACGCCCGGGACGCCATGCCGGAGGGCGGCAAGCTGATGATCCGCACCGAGAACGTCACCGATCCGGGAGCAGCCAGCGGCGCCGAGGGACGTGGCGGGGCGCCGGCTGGCGACCATGTGCTGATCGAGGTGCGCGATACCGGCCAGGGCATCCCGCCCGAGCTGATGGAGAAGATCTTCGAGCCGTTCTTCACCACCAAGGAGATCGGCAAGGGCACGGGACTCGGCCTGTCGACGGTGTTCGGCATCGTCAAGCAATCCGGCGGCACCATCGACGTGCAGTCGAAGATCGGGGAGGGGACGGCGTTCCGGATCTACCTGCCGCGGCACGTGCCCGTGGCGGAGCCCGAGGAGGTGCCGTCCCTGCCTTCCGACACCACCCTGCCGCGGGCGGAGCCCCTCACGGCGATCGCCGCCTCGCCGAAGTCGGACGCCAAGCCTGGCGAGCCCGGCGCGGCGCCCGGCACCGCGACCAAGAGCGAGAAGCCAGCGCCGCGCAAGCCCGCGGCCGATCATACGGGGCAGGGGACCATCCTCCTCGTAGAGGACGAGGACCCCGTCCGCGCCGTCAACAGCCGGGCGCTCTCGGCCCGTGGCTACACCGTGCTGGAGGCCGCCTCCGGCCTCGAGGCGCTGGCCATCGTCCGCGAAGGCAGCCAGCCGATCGACCTCGTGGTCTCGGACGTGGTCATGCCCGAGATGGACGGACCGACCCTCCTGCGGGAGGTCCGCAAGCACCAGCCCGACCTGAAGGTGATCTTCGTCTCCGGCTACGCCGAGGATGCGTTTCGCAAGAACCTGCCGGAGGGCGAGACCTTCAACTTCCTGCCCAAGCCCTTCAGCCTCAAGCAGCTGGTCGAGACCGTCAAGAAGACCATGGCCGATTGAGGGACGGGCGCGCCCGAACCCTTCGGAACGGCGCGGGCTCGTGCGGAGCCCGTGCCACCCGCTCTCCGCGGGAAACCACCCACCGGCCCTTGCCGAAAGAGAACAAAACAGGTACACAAAGCGGGTGTTGGCGCGCGTTGTGAACTGCGCCCAACCCCTTCATAAGGAGCCCGCCAGATGGCCCAGCCCGCATTGAAAGTGGTCGACATGCCCCCGGTGGACAAGGACAAGTCCAAGGCCATTGACGCCGCCCTGGCCCAGATCGAGCGCGCCTTCGGCAAAGGCTCGATCATGCGGCTCGGCAAGAACGACAAGGTCCAGGAGGTCGAGACCATTTCCACCGGCTCCCTCGGGCTCGACATCGCGTTGGGCGTCGGGGGCCTGCCGCGCGGGCGCGTGATCGAGATCTACGGTCCCGAATCCTCCGGCAAGACCACGCTGGCACTGCACACGATAGCGGAGGCCCAGAAGAAGGGCGGTGTCTGCGCCTTCGTGGATGCCGAGCACGCCCTCGACCCCGTCTATGCCCGCAAGCTCGGCGTCAACCTCGATGACCTGCTGATCTCGCAGCCCGACACGGGCGAGCAGGCCCTGGAGATCACCGACACGCTGGTGCGGTCCGGCGCCATCGACGTCCTCGTGGTCGATTCGGTGGCCGCGCTCACGCCGCGGGCTGAGATCGAAGGCGAGATGGGCGAGAGTCAGCCCGGACTCCAGGCACGCCTGATGAGCCAGGCCCTGCGCAAGCTCACCGGCTCGATTTCGCGGTCGAACTGCATGGTGATCTTCATCAACCAGATCCGGATGAAGATTGGCGTGATGTACGGAAGCCCGGAGACGACCACGGGGGGCAACGCCCTGAAGTTCTACGCCTCCGTGCGCCTCGACATCCGCCGGATCTCGACCCTGAAGGATCGCGACGAGGCGATCGGCAATCAGGTCCGCGTCAAGGTGGTGAAGAACAAGGTCGCGCCGCCGTTCAAGCAGGTCGAGTTCGACATCATGTTCGGCGAGGGCGTGTCGAAGGTCGGCGAACTCATCGATCTCGGCGTGAAGGCCGGCATCGTCGAGAAGTCCGGCGCCTGGTTCTCGTACAATAGCCAGCGCCTCGGCCAGGGTCGCGAGAACTCGAAGGGCTTCCTGCGCGACAACCCGGAGATTGCGTCCAAGATCGAGGCCTCGATCCGGCAGAATTCCGGCTTGGTGGCCGAGAAGATCCTGGAGAACGCAACGCCGACGGCCGACGATCTCGAAGAGGGCGACGCCTAGGCGCTCGCGGCCGAACCCGTCGACGACCCGGATCGCCAAGCATTGAAGGCGGTCGCAACCCCTTCCGGGACCTGAGGGTCGCGGAGGGGGTTTCGCTTTGCGCCGGGACCGCCGCCCGTCGCATTCGCGGCTGGATGCAGCAACTGGATGCAGCAACGGGGGCCGACCGCGCGGCGGCAACACCCTAGGTCGCGCCGAACCGGAGCACCGGCATCGCTGCAACGCCTCTGGACGCAGCCGCGCCAACCGCGGCGGGCATTCCGCCTCGAGAAGCCCCGGCCCCTGACGGCGAACGCGCAAACGACGACGCCCGGAGCGAATCCGACTCGGGTGAGCCGAACTGCTTCCGGGCGTTCGTCGTTCGACCCTGGTGTTGCCGTCACCCAAGCGCTCAGGAGCGCATGCCGCTCGGCAACCGGATCGACAGAGACCGGGCGGATGCGGAAGACCGCGCCTGCCGCAGCCCCAGGATCAGGCGGCCTCGCCAGCCTCGGGGGCCTGGGCCACGTCGCCCTCGACCAGCTTCCAGGTCTTGGTCTTCGAGAACGGGCGGCACTCCTCGATGAACACCGTCTGCCCGACCTTGGCGACATTCGCCTCGTCGTGCGCGTGGTAGTTCTTCGAGCGACGCACGGTCTTCTTCATCACCGGGTGCGTGAAGCGACGCTCCACCTTCACCACGATGGTCTTCTCACCCTTGTCGCTGACGACGGTGCCCTGAAGGATGCGCTTCGGCATGGTGTTCTCCTAGAGGCCCGCGTCAGCTCTTGGGCTGCTGCAGCGTCTTGGCGCGCTGCAACGTCCGGACACGGGCGATGTCGCGTCGGACCTCACGGACGCGAGCGACGTTCTCGAGCTGGCCGGTGGCCCCCTGGAAGCGCAGGTTGAACTGCTCCTTCTTGAGGTTCAGCAACTCGTCATTCAACTGATCCGGCGACAACGCCTTCAGATCAGACACTCTCTGGGTCGACTTCACGATATCCTCCGTTCAGTCGGCGATGCGCTGGACGACCCGCGTGCGGATCGGGAGCTTCGCGGCGCCGAGGCGGAGCGCCTCCTTGGCGATGTTCTCGGCAACGCCGTCGACCTCGAACATGATCCGACCGGGATGCACGCGCGCAGCCCAGTAATCCGGGGCGCCCTTACCGGAGCCCATGCGGACTTCAGTGGGCTTCGACGAGACCGGCACGTCCGGGAAAACCCGGATCCAGACACGGCCCTGACGCTTCATCTCGCGGGTGATCGCGCGGCGGGCCGCCTCGATCTGGCGGGCGGTGACGCGCTCGGGCTCCACCGCCTTCAGGCCGAACTGGCCGAAGTTCAGCTCGAAGCCGCCCTTGGCCGCACCGTGGATGCGGCCCTTGAACTGCTTGCGGAAGCGGGTCTTTTTCGGTTGCAGCATGGCTTCCTACCTTACGCGTGCTCGCGCTCGCGGCGTCCGCGCTCGCGGCCGCCCTCGCCATCGCGCTCACGGCGTCCGCCGGAGCGGCCGCCCTCTTCCTGGGCCTTCTTGTCCTGGGCCATCGGGTCGTGCTCGAGGATCTCGCCCTTGAACACCCACACCTTGATGCCGCAGGTGCCGTAGGTCGTGAACGCCGTGGCGGTCCCGTAATCGACATCGGCGCGCAGCGTGTGCAGCGGGACGCGACCCTCGCGGTACCATTCCTGGCGAGCGATCTCGGCGCCGCCGAGACGGCCCGAGCAGTTGATCCGGATGCCCTCGGCGCCCAGACGCATGGCCGACTGAACGGCCCGCTTCATGGCGCGCCGGAAGGCGACGCGGCGCTCGAGCTGCTGGGCGATCGAGTCGGCCACCAGGGTGGCATCGATCTCGGGCTTGCGCACCTCGACGATGTTGATGGTCACGTCGGCCTTAGTCATCGTGCCGACGAGCTTGCGCAACTTCTCAATGTCCGCGCCCTTCTTGCCGATCACCACGCCCGGACGGCCCGAGTGGATGGTGACCCGGCACTTCCGGTGCGGGCGCTCGATGACGATCTTGGAGACCGCCGCCTGCTTCAGCTGCTTCATGAGGGCGGCGCGGATCGCGACGTCCTCGTGCATGAGCTTCGCGTAGTCGCCCTTGTTGGCGAACCAGCGGGAGTCCCAGGTCCGGTTGATGCCGAGCCGGAGACCGATCGGATTGACTTTCTGGCCCATCAGATCCTCCTCAGGCCGCTTCGGCCTGGCGGACTTCGCGAACCACGATGGTGAGGTTCGAGAAGGGCTTCAGGATACGCGCGCCGCGGCCGCGGGCGCGGGCGTGAAAGCGCTTGAGAACCAGCGCCTTGCCCACGAAGGCCTGGGAGACGACTAGGTCGTCCACGTCCAGATCGTGGTTGTTCTCGGCATTGGCGATGGCGCTCTCGAGGCACTTCTTGACCTCGGTTGAGATCCGCTTGCGCGAGAACTGCAACTCGGCGAGCGCCGTGTCGACCTTCTTGCCGCGGATCATCTGCGCCACGAGGTTGAGCTTCTGCGGGCTGACGCGCAGCATGCGCGCGACGGCCTTGGCCTCGTTCTCGGGGAGCGCGCGGGGGGTGGCTTGCTTGCCCATCTCAGCGCCTCTTCGCCTTCTTGTCGGCCGCGTGGCCCGGGAAGGTGCGGGTCGGCGAGAACTCGCCGAACTTATGCCCGACCATTTCCTCGGTGACGTAGACCGGGATGTGCTTCTGCCCGTTGTGCACACCGAAGGTGAGCCCGACGAACTGCGGGAGGATCGTGGAGCGGCGGCTCCAGATCTTTATGACCTCGGAGCGCGAGGAGCCCCGCGCCGCCTCGGCCTTCTTGAAGAGGTAGCCGTCGACGAACGGCCCCTTCCAGAGAGAGCGTGCCATAGCGATTACTTCTTGCGGTTGTGGCGGCTGGACAGGATGAACACGTCGGTCCGCTTGTTGGACCGGGTCTTCTTCCCCTTGGTGGGCACGCCCCAGGGCGTGACCGGGTTGCGGCCGCCCGAGGTGCGACCCTCGCCGCCGCCGTGTGGATGGTCGACCGGGTTCATTGAAACGCCACGGTTGTGCGGGCGCTTGCCGAGCCAACGGTTGCGCCCAGCCTTGCCGAGCGAGATGTTCATGTGGTCCGGGTTCGAGACCGCGCCGACGCTGGCGAAGCACTGGCCGTGAACCAGGCGCTGCTCGCCCGAGTTCAGGCGCAGGGTCACGTAACCCTGGTCGCGGCCTACGATCTGCGCGTAGTTACCCGCCGAGCGGGCGATCGCGCCGCCCTTGCCGATCTTCAGCTCGACATTGTGGACGATCGTGCCCACCGGCATCGAACCGACCGGCGCAGCGTTGCCCGGCTTGATGTCGACGCTCTCGCCGGCCACCACCTTGTCGCCCGGCTGCAGGCGCTGCGGGGCCAGGATGTAGCTCTGCTTGCCATCGGGGAAGTTGATCAGCGCGATGAACGCCGTGCGGTTCGGATCGTACTCGATCCGCTCCACCGTGGCGGCGACGCCGAGCTGCTCGCGCCGCTTGAAGTCGACGTTGCGCAGGACGCGCTTGTGGCCACCGCCGCGGAAGCGGACGGTGATGCGGCCCAAATTGTTGCGGCCGCCGGAGGACGACTTGCCCTCCGTCAGCGCCTTCACCGGCTTGCCCTTGTAGAGCTCACGGCGGTCGACGAGCACGAGCTGGCGCAGGCTCGGCGTGACCGGTTTGAATGTCTTCAAGGCCATCGGCTTGGATCCCTAAAACCCGTCCTCAGAGCCCGGTCGTGACGTCGATCGTGTGGCCCTCGGCCAGGGTCACAATCGCCTTCTTCACGTCGGAGCGCTGTCCGCGGAGGCCGCGGAAAATCTTCTTCTTTCCCTTGGTGACAAGGGTGTTCACGGCCGTGACCTTGACGTCGAACAGCTTCTCCACGGCCTCCTTGATCTGAGGCTTGGTCGCCTTGGGGGCGACCCGGAACACGACCTTGTTCTGCTCGGTCAGGTTTGTCGCCTTCTCGGTGATGACCGGGGAGACGATGATGTCGTAGTGGCGCGGATCGGCACTCATTTGAAACGCTCCTCCAGCGCGTCGACGGCGGCCTTCGTCAGGACGAGCGTGTCGCGGCGCAGGATGTCGTAGACGTTGATGCCCTGCACGGGCAGCACGTCGATCTGCGGGATGGCGCGGGCAGCCCGACCGAAATTCACGTCGACCTCGGCCCCGCCGATGATCAGCGCGTTCGACAGGCCCATCTTGCCGAACCGCTCGACGAGACCCTTGGTCTTGTGATCCTCGATCTTGATGTCGTCGACGACGATTAGGGTCGAGGCCTTGGCCTTGGCCGAGAGCGCGTGGCGCAGGGCCAGGGCACGGACCTTCTTGGGAAGGTCGTGGCTGTGGTCGCGCACCACGGGACCGAAGGCCCGGCCGCCGCCGCGGAACTGCGGCGCCGAGGCCGCGCCGTGGCGGGCATTACCGGTGCCCTTCTGCTTGTACAGCTTCTTGCGGGTCCGGTTCACGTCTGAGCGGTTCTGCACGGCATGAGTGCCGGCGCGACGCTTGGCGAGCTGCCAGCGGACCATGCGCTGCAGCAGGTCGGCGCGAGGCTCAAGGCCGAAGATGGCCTCATTCAGCTCGACCGAACCGGCGCCGGCGCCGTCGAGAGTGGTGATATCGAGCTTCATCACGCGGTCTCCTCAGCCGCAGCGGCCTCGGGAGCCGGGGCGGACGCGCCGTTTTCACGGAACTTGCCCGGCAGCGGAACGTCGGCGGGCAGCTTGCGCTTCACCGCGTCGCGGATCTGGATCCAGCCGCCGGCCACGCCCGGAACCGCGCCCTCGACCAGGATCAGGCCGCGCTCGGGATCGGTGCGCACGACACGGAGATTCTGGGTCGTGACCCGCTCGACGCCGAGGTGACCCGGCATCTTCTTGTTCTTGAAGGTCTTGCCCGGATCCTGACGCCCGCCGGTCGAACCGATCGAGCGGTGCGAGATCGACACGCCGTGGGTGGCGCGCAGGCCGCCGAAGTTCCAGCGCTTGATACCGCCCGCGAAGCCCTTACCGGTCGTGGTGCCGGTGACATCCACGAACTGTCCGGGGATGAAGTGGTCCGCGGTGATCTCCGCGCCGACCGGGATCAGCGCGTCCTCGGAAACGCGGAACTCGGCGAGCTTCTTCTTCGGCTCGACCTTGGCGACCGCGAAGCGGCCCCGCTCGGCGGCCGAGACGTTCTTGACCTTGGCCTTGCCGACGCCGACCTGCAGCGCAACGTAGCCATTCTTCTCGACGGTGCGGTGGGCAACCACCTGGCACTGGTCGATCTTGAGCACCGTGACGGGGACATGCTCCCCCGCGTCCGTAAAGACGCGGGTCATGCCGACCTTCTGTGCGATGACGCCTGAGCGCATAGGTTCTCTCCCTCGCGCGATGAAACGGTAAGCTCTAAGTCCTCAGCGGACTCAGAGCTTGATCTCCACGTCCACGCCGGCGGCGAGGTCGAGCTTCATCAGCGCGTCCACGGTCTGCGGCGTCGGATCGACGATATCGAGCACACGCTTATGCGTGCGCATCTCGAACTGCTCGCGCGACTTCTTGTCGATGTGCGGCGAGCGGTTCACGGTGAACTTCTCGATATGCGTCGGGAGCGGGATCGGACCCCGGATGGTCGCGCCGGTGCGCCGGGCCGTGGAGACGATCTCCTTGGTCGACGCATCGAGGATGCGGTGATCGAACGCCTTCAGGCGAATACGGATGTTCTGACCGTTCATGATCCTGGAACCTTGAGAGGGACGGCGGGGTGTGCGGGGCCTGGACCCCGCCGCGCCCTGCTAAGGATGCTTTCTCGAGCTCAATCGTTGATGGCGGCGACGACGCCGGCACCGACGGTGCGGCCGCCCTCGCGGATGGCGAAGCGCAGCTTCTCCTCCATGGCCACCGGCACGATCAGCGCCACGTCCATGGTCACGTTGTCGCCTGGCATCACCATCTCGGTGCCCTCCGGCAGCGTGCAGATCCCGGTCACGTCCGTCGTGCGGAAGTAGAACTGCGGCCGGTAGTTCGTGAAGAACGGCGTGTGACGGCCACCCTCCTCCTTGG
>NZ_JBFULS010000039.1:0-50432 GCF_054049775.1 Methylobacterium sp. P5_C11
GGCGGTCTCCTGCACGGCGGCGAATTGCTGCTCGACCGAGGCCGCCTGCTCCTGCGCCGAGGCGCGGATCTCCGCCGCCGCCGCGTTCAGGTCGGCGGTGGCGGCCCGGTTCGTCCGGGCGAGGTCCGACAGACCCGACACCATCGCGTTCAGCGTCGCCGCCAGACGCCCGATCTCGTCCCGTCCGCGGGCCGCCAGTTCCCCAGACAGGTCGCCGTCGCCAACACGCGCCACGAACGCCATCACCTGTTCGAGGGGGCGCACCACCGCGCGGCTGATCAGCCACGTGATCAGGATCGCCAGCAGGATGGACGCCGCCAGCGTCAGGTAGATCGAGAGGCGCGAGCGCTCATAGACCTCCTGCGCGGCGCGCTGGCCGAGGGCCATGCTGCCATCGAGCTGCGACCGAAGAGTCTTGATCCCGTCGAGAAAGGGCGCCTGCAGGCGCGTGATCTCCGCGTTGCGGCTCTCGACCCCTGCCACATCCTGCTGGGCGATAGCGGCGAACTGCGCCTCGCTGAGGGACTTGACCTCGCGGAAGGAACCCTGGACCGCGCTCGCCGCCGCGGCGATACGGTCCCAGGACGCCACGCGCTCGGCAGACACCGACCGGGCTCCGTAGTCTTTGGCCAGTTGGATCGTCGTAGTGAGCCGGTTCTCAACCTGGGCGGCGGTCTGCCGCCAAGTGGCCTGGGTGTCCTCGGTACGGGCCGGTCGACCCTGGGCCTGCGTCAGCATCGCGATCACGGCGGATCGGCGCAGGAGCCCGAGGTCGCGCGCCTCGTTCCCGAGGTCGTCGAGCTGACGCAGGATCGACATGTCCCGGTGGACGATGGCGTCGGTGGTGTCGCGCACCGCGCCGATCTGCTCCAGCGCGTAGACACCCAGCGCCACGACCACCACGGTCATGGCGAAGAAGCCGAGGAGGATGCGTCTTCCGATCGAGACTGACACGGGTGGGAATGGCTCCGGTTGGGTCTGGCGGCCCGGTCAGGGCAACACGCGGCGCAGGAGGCGGGGCAGGTCGATGACGACGAAATCCACGCTGCCGTCGCCCGCGGCCCCGGGGGCATAGACCGAAGCGGCATCGTTGCCCAAGCCGTCGGGATCGGCGGGATCCGGCGCGGACCCATCGGACGATCCGGCGGCCCGGGCGATGCCCAGCACCCGATCCACCACGAGGGCGAGGGGTTGCGTCTGGCCACCCCGCAGGACGATCAGATGGCCCGCCGCTGTCCCGCTCTCTGGCGGGGCCTCCGGCCGGCCGAGGGCGCGGGCGAGGCTGAGCACCCCGACGATCCTGCCGGACAACGCGACGAGGCCCACCAGCGCCGGCACCGCGCCGGGCACGGGCGTGCACGGCCGCGACGGCAGCACCTGCGCGACAGCGGCCAAGGGCACACCGTAGCGCTCGCTGCTGCAGGCACAGACCAAGTGATCGACCCCCGAATCGGAAGCCGCCGCGCCGGCGCCGCGCCGGGCGAGGGCGGCGGATCGCTCGGCGCGCAGATCCCGATCCGGCAAATCCCGCTCCGACCGTGCGCGTGGACGGACGGGCGGTGCACTCGGGCGCGCCTCCATCAGGAACTCCTGCTGCCGGCGCCGCCGATCGCGGCGCGGGCGGCGGCCGCACTGACCGCGATCTCGCCCGCGGAGGCGCCGTCGCCCTCGGGCAGCGCCGTGTCGGGCTTGAGGGCTTGACTCAAGGCGACAGCGTTGTCGAGGGCGCGGATCGCCTCGTCCGGCCGCTGCAGGGCGATCAGCAGCAGACCGAGATGATAGTGGGCCATCACGAACCCGCGGTCGAGGTAGAGAGCCGCCCGGAGCGCCCGCTCGGCTTCGGCATCGCGTCCGAGGGTGCGGGCCAGCAGGCCTTCGTAGAAACGCAGGGCCGTGTCGGTCGGGTCTCGGTCGAGGGCGGCACGCAGGATCCGCCATGCCGCGCCGGTCTCGCCGGAATCCGCGAGGGTGCGGATCGAATCGAGATCCCGGTGTGCGGCCTCGGCCGCCCGGTCATCCCGGGCCTGCGCGGCTGCGGCCGCGGGAGCGGGGGCCGGATCCGGTAGGCCATCGAGCGCCGGGGCGGCCTGATGGGCGCGGGCACGCGACGGCGGTCGGCCCAGGTCAGGCTCCGGGTCGCCCAGTTCCGTCCCGGCCCGCGCTGGACAGGCGGCCCCCGGGGTCGGCATCCCGGGCTCCGCCGTGGGCGGCGCCTCTTCGCGGGGGCGGTAGGCCACGGTCCCGGGCAGGCTCACGGCGTCGAGGAAGCTCGCGAAGGCGGGACTGGGCTCGGCATGGCCGAGCAGCAGCCAGCCCTGCGGCCGCAGCCGGCGGCCGAGGCCCCGCACCACGGCCGCGACCGTCCGGGTATCGAAATAGATCAGCACGTTGCGGCAGAGGATCAGGTCGAACGGCTCGCCCTGTGGCGGCCCCGGCTGCACGAGGGTCAGCAGGTTGCCACGCTCGAACCGCACCGGTTCGCGGAATTCAGGCCGCAGGGCGTAACCGCCCTCGCGCCGGACGCCCGGGGCGGCCGGCAACCGGGTGAAGTAGCGAAGCCGGTCCTCCGGCGGCATCGTCCGCAGCGCCCACCGCCCGTACTCCGCGGCGCGGGCGGTGGCCAACGCCTCGGCGCTGATGTCGGTCCCGAGGATCGCGACCCGCCAGTCGGGCAGGGCATCCCCGAGCAGCTCGCGCACCAGGATCGCCAAGGAATAGGGCTCGGCCCCCGTAGAGCAGCCGGCGCTCCAGATCCGAAGGACGCGCTCGGAGGCCCGGGCCGCGATCAGCGCCGGCAGGATCGTCTCGCGCAGCGCCTGGAACTGCTCGGCGTAGCGGAAGAAGAACGTCTCGCCGACGGTGATCTCGGCTTCGAGGTGAGCCCATTCCGCCTCGCCCTCGGCACCGTCCGACAGGAGGGCCGCATAGGCGGTGCAATCGGCCGCGGCGGCGGCGCGGAAGCGGCGGTGGAGCCGCTCGATCAGAAGTTCGTCCTTGTCGATGTAATAGTGGTGTCCGGTGCGCGCGATGATCCGCGCCTTGAGCGGCGCGTAGGCGGGATCGGCACCCAGATCGGGACGGGGACTACCCGGACGGGCCATCGGTCGGTCAGACGGCGGCGGGCAGGGCGGCGAGACGTTCGGAGGCGGCCCGTGCCAGCGCTTCGATGCGGATCCGCTCCTGCGCGGTCAGGAGGCGCTCCGGCGCCAGCGCATGGACGAGCCGCTCGCCGAGGACCAGTTCCGCGGCGACGCAACCGTTGAGCGTATCGGCCTCCCCGGTGGGCCGGATCGCGGCCTCCGGGACGGTGACGAGGTCGGACGCGCGGTCGACCAGGTAGGCGACGACCTCAGCCTGCATCAGCACGAGATGGGCGTACAGATCGGGCGCCGCAGCCACGGGACGCAGGCCGAGAAGGGCCGCGAGGTCGATCACCGGAACCGGCACCCCGCCGAGGTTGAGAAAACCGGCCAGCCAGCCAGAGGCCGTCGGCGGATTGTGGAGGTCCGGAAGCGGCAGGACCTCGGCGACCGCGCTGCGGGGCAGGGCGCAGGCCGTACCGGCGACATCCAGCAGGAGATAGGCCGAACCGCTGCTGGCCACCGCCACCCGCACCCCCTGTCGCTCGGTCACGGCCGGGCCGGGACGGGTCGCGACATAAGGCCAGTTAACGCTCCCGGCAATTGTGCGGTGCATTTGGCCGATGCCGCGGAACCAAGTCTCGCCTGAGCCGCTTATTTTCCGACGCAGCGGCATCGCGCCTGACCACGTGCGATGCTTTGCCTGCGCCGGTCTACGCCAGGGATTGATGATGAGGAAACTTCTGTTGGCCGCCGCGTCGCTGACGCTCCTCGCGGGCTCCGCCTATGCCCAGGGCAACTCGCCCTACAATTCCTCTGGCGCGCAGGCCGGCGGCCCCCGCGGCGGCGTCGAGCGCGCCGGTGAAGCGGCCGCGATGGAACGGGGTGCTGCGCCGGCCGCGCGTCCGATGATGCACAAGCGAATGAAGCACAAGCGGATGAAGCATCACCGCCGCATGCGCCACCATATGTGAGCCCGACGGCTCCGGGGCGTTCCGGAAACGGGATCGCCCGGGTGGCCCGGCCTGTCGCATCCGCGACAGGCCTTTTTTGTGCCGATCGATCGACTGGAAGCATAATGCCGCCCGATCGCCGGTTGCGGGACGCGGCGGCGCGGTTCAAGTTCGCATGCCGGGCGTACCCGCCGAAAATGTTCGCAAACGAACACCGAACGATCATCAATTTAGCGGCCCATTTGGCGCGGGCCTTGGGGGCGCGGAGAGTATCGATGTCACGACCGCTCGACCGGAGGTTCGAGGACAGGATCGAGCCGACCGGCGTCGAGGCGCGACGCAGCGCCATCGTGGCGTCCGTGCGCCAGCGGGGCTTCGTCACGATCGAGGCCCTGGCGGCACAGTTCGGCGTGACCGTCCAGACGATCCGGCGCGATCTCAACGAACTGAGCGCCGAGGGGCGCCTGGAGCGCTATCGCGGCGGCGGCGGCCTGCCCTCCAGCGTCGAGAACATCGACTATGCCGACCGCCGCGTGACCCTGCTGCCGGAGAAGACCCGGATCGGCCGGCTCGCCGCCAGCCAGATCCCGTCGCACTGCTCGGTCTTCATCAACATCGGCACGACGCCCGAGGCCGTCGCGCGAGAACTGAGCCGGCACGACGACCTCAGCATCATCACCAACAACCTCAACGTCGCGATCTCCCTGGCCGAGACCACCGAGTTCCGCATCGTCGTGGCCGGCGGCACCGTGCGCAACCGCGACGGCGCGGTGCTCGGCCAGCTCACCTGCGACACGCTCAGCCAGTTCCGCGTCGACGTGGCGGTGATCGGCATCAGCGGCATCGACGCCGACGGGGCGCTCCTCGACTACGATTACGAGGAGGTACGGGCCACGCAGACCATCCTGGCGCATGCCCGCACCACCTTCTTGGTCGCCGATCACACGAAGTTCACGCGCCGCCCGATGGTCCAGGTCGGGCGGCTGGAGCAGGTCGACACCTTCTTCACCGACCGGATGCCGCCGGCGGAGATCGTCGCGCTGATGGAGCGCCAGGGCGTCACCCTGGCGGTGGCGGACCGCGACGACGAACCATAACGAACATTCAATTTTTCGCTTGCGAAAATCCGCGGTCGGATCAATATAATGCCAACCCGCCGAGAGGGCGGGATTGGAGGAACCATGGCGGCAGCATCGCGCCAGCGCGAGCCGTCCGACGCATACGAACTTCTGGTCGTCGGCGGCGGCATCAACGGCACCGGCATCGCCCGGGACGCGGCTGGCCGCGGCCTGTCGGTCCTGCTGGCCGAACGCGGGGACCTCGCCGGATTCACCTCCTCATCCTCGACGAAGTTGATCCACGGCGGCCTGCGCTACCTCGAATATTACGAGTTCCGCCTAGTGCGGGAGGCGCTCGCCGAGCGCGAGCGGCTGCTGCGGCTCGCCCCGCACGTCATCTGGCCGCTGCGCTTCGTCCTGCCCCACGACGAGGGCCTGCGCCCGGCCTGGATGCTGCGGCTCGGGCTCTTCCTCTACGACCACCTCGCGCGGCTGCGGACCCTGCCGGGCTCGCACGGGGTCGACCTCCGCAGTTCCGATTACGGCAGGCCGCTGCAGAAACGCCTCACGCGCGGCTTCGTCTATTCCGACTGCTGGGTGGAGGACAGCCGCCTCGTCGTGCTCAACGCCATGGACGCCCGCGAGCGCGGCGCGACGGTGCTGACCCGCACCGGCGTGGTCTCGGCCCGGCGCGAGGGAGACGGGTGGGTCGCGACCCTGCGCGACGAGCGCGGGGGCAACGAGCGGACGATCCGGGCCAAGGCCGTAGTCAACGCCGCCGGGCCGTGGGTCAGCGAAACGCTCGGGGGCACGCTGGGGATCAACAGCCGCGCGGCGGTGCGGCTGATCAAGGGCAGCCACATCGTGGTCAAGCGCCTGTTCGAGGGCGACCAAGCCTACATCCTGCAGCAGCCCGACAAGCGCATCATCTTCGCGATCCCCTACGAGCGTGACTTCACGCTGATCGGCACCACCGATGTGCCCTACGACGGTGAGCCCGGCCCGGTCTCGATCTCACAGGACGAAACCGATTACCTCTGCGGCTGCATCAACCGCTCGTTCGACACCCGGATCACCCCGGCCGACGTGGTCTGGAGCTATTCGGGCGTGCGGCCACTCTACGACGACGCGGCCGAGAACGCCTCGGCGGTGACCCGCGACTACGTCCTCGACGTGGAAGATCAAGACGGCCAGGCGGCGGTGCTGTCGGTGTTCGGCGGCAAGATCACGACCTACCGGCGGCTCGCCGAGCACGCGCTGGAGAAGCTGAAGCCGTATTTTCCGGCGCTCAAGAAGGCCTGGACCGGCGACGCGGTCCTGCCCGGCGGCGCCATGAAGGATGCCGACTTCGACCAGTTCCTCGCCAAGCTGAAGTCGGAAAAGCCGTTCCTGCCGGAGGAGACCGCGCGCCGCCTCGCCCGCGCCTACGGCACCCGGGCACGCGACATCGTCGGGACGGCACGCTCCATGGCCGATCTCGGCGAGGCCTTCGACGGCGGCCTGACGGCGGCCGAGGTCGACTACCTGCGCACGGAGGAATGGGCCGTGACCGCCGAGGATATCCTCTGGCGGCGTTCCAAGCTCGGTCTGCGCACCGGCACGGACAGCGCGGCGCGCCTCGCCGCCTATCTCGACCGCAAGGCCGAAGCGGCCTGAACTTTTCGGCTTCGATCCGGCGACAGACCGGTCGGGCATCACAGGGGAGGGAACGATGAGCCGTTACGTCGGGGCCATCGACCAGGGCACCACGAGCAGCCGCTTCATCGTGTTCGACCGGGAGGGCGGCGTCATCGCCCTCGCCCAGGCCGAGCACGCGCAGATCTACCCGGCTCCCGGCCATGTCGAGCACGACGCCGGCGAGATCTGGACGAAGACGCAAGGGGTGATGCGCGAGGCGCTGGAGAAGGGCGGGCTCCAGCCCTCCGATCTCGCGGCCGTCGGCATCACCAACCAGCGCGAGACCACGCTGATCTGGGACCGTAAGACCGGCAAGCCCCTGCACAACGCCCTGGTCTGGCAGGACACCCGCAACGACCGGCTGGTGGGCGAGTTCGCCCGCGACGGCGGCCGCGACCGGTTCCGCGACCTCACCGGCCTGCCGCTCGCGAGCTACTTCTCGGGCCTCAAGCTTCGCTGGCTGCTCGACCATGTCGAGGGCGCCCGGGAGAAGGCCGAGGCCGGCGACGTGCTGTTCGGCAACATCGACACGTGGCTCGTCTGGAACCTCACCGGCGGCACTGAGGGCGGCCTCCACGTCACCGACGTGACCAACGCCAGCCGCACGCAGCTCATGTCGCTCAAGACCCTGGAATGGGACGACGGCATGCTGAAGACCTTCGGCATCCCGAAGGCGATGCTGCCGAAGATCGTCTCGTCGAGCGAGGTCTACGGGGAGACCAAGGCGCCCTTCGCCGGCGTGCCGATCGCCGGCATCCTTGGCGACCAGCAGGCGGCCCTGTTCGGGCAGACCTGCTTCGCGCCCGGCGAGGCCAAGAACACCTACGGCACCGGCTGCTTCGCGCTGATGAACACCGGCGAGGAGCCGGTCCCGTCGAAGGCCGGCCTCGTGACCACGCTGGCTTACCGCCTCGACGGCCAGAAGCCCGCCTACGCGCTGGAGGGCTCCATCGCCATCACGGGCGCCCTGGTGCAGTGGCTGCGCGACAACCTGCACATGATCAAGGATTCCGCCGAGGTCGAGACGCTCGCCACCACGGTCGAGGACAATGGCGGCGTCTACTTCGTGCCGGCCTTCTCGGGGCTCTACGCTCCGCACTGGAATGAAGGCGCCCGCGGCCTGATCATCGGCCTGACCCGCTACGTCAACCGCGGCCACATCGCCCGCTCGGTGCTGGAGGCGACCGCCTTTCAGACCCGCGAGGTGTTGCAGGCGATGGCCAAGGATTCCGGCATCCCCGTGAAGGAGCTGCGGGCCGATGGCGGCATGGTCGCCAACAACACGCTGATGCAGTTCCAGTCCGACCTGCTCGACGTGCCGGTGGTGCGCCCGAAGGTGGCCGAGACCACAGCCCTCGGCGCCGCCTACGCGGCCGGTCTCGCGGTCGGCTACTGGAAGGGTCTCGACGACCTCAAGCGCAACTGGGGCGTCGACAAGCGCTGGACGCCGAAGATGGATGCCGGCCAGCGCGAGAAGATTGCGGCCGCCTGGGGCCGGGCGGTGCAGCGCTCCTTCGACTGGAAGACCGACGAGGATTGAGGACGGCCTTCCGGCTCCTGCCCGCGCCGTGCGGGCCTGAGCCGCTCACGCCGCATCGATCCCGATCGCACCTTCATCCTGAGGTGCGGCGGAGCCGCCTCGCAGGAGGGCTCCAGCCAGCGACGCGATCCCCGGAGGCCTCCTTCGCGGCCTCCGCGGCACTCCGGCACCCAGGATGGGGGCGGAGACGGGAGAACGGCACATATCGGTGACCGCCTCCGGCGGCCACACGCTCGCACAAGCTTTGGACTCCTACAAAAAAGCAGCGAACGGGGGGAGACAGGACGATGACACCACCATTCCTGGGCGAATTCCTGGGCACGATGACCCTGATCGTGCTCGGCGACGGCGTCGTGGCCGGCGCCCTGCTCAAGCATTCCAAGGGCGAGAATGCCGGCTGGATAGCCATCACGGCGGGCTGGGCCTTCGCGGTCCTTGCCGGGGTCTTCGTGGCCAACGCCACCGGCAGCGCCGACGCCCACATCAACCCCGCGGTCACGGTGGCGGGTGCGGTCAGTTCCGGTGATTTCAGCAAGCTTGCCACCTACATCCCGGCTCAGATGCTCGGCGCCTTCGTGGGGGCCGTCCTCGTCTGGCTCCATTACCTGCCGCACTGGGGCGCGACCCAGGATCCCGGCCTGAAGCTCGCCTGCTTCTGCACCGGGCCGGCGATCCGGGACGCGAAGGCCAACTGGATCTCCGAGATCATCGCGACCTTCTTCCTGATCCTGACGATCTCCGCCCTCGTGACCACGACGCTGGGCTCCACCGGGGCGATCCCGCGGGGCGTCGCGCCCTACATGGTCGGCATGCTGGTCTGGGGCATCGGACTGTCCCTCGGCGGCACCACCGGCTACGCCATCAACCCGGCCCGGGACCTTGGGCCGCGGGTGGCCCACGCGGTGCTGCCGATCGCCGGCAAGGGCTCCTCCGACTGGGGCTACGCGCTGATCCCCGTGGCCGCGCCCCTGGTCGGCGCGGTGCTGGCCGGGCTGTTCGTCCGGGCGCTCGGGATCTGACGGAACGGCCGTACCCTCAACCACCGCGGGGCGGCCCGGCGTCGCGGCGGTTTGCGGCCGGCGGCCTGGGGCCTTAAGTCAGGGCGATCCCGACCGCGCCCATGGGCGCCTCCCCGCGGTGTGGCAGCCCCCGACCCATGGCCGTCGTCCTCGACATCCTGAAGAACGATCCGCGCACGGCGCGCCTGCGCCATCCCGAGAAGGCGCACCGGCCCGACCAGCCCGTCCAGACCAAGAAGCCGGACTGGATCCGCGTGAAGGCGCCGGGCTCCAAGGCCTGGACCGAGACCCAGAAGATCGTGCGCGAGCACGGGCTGGTCACGGTCTGCGAGGAGGCCGGCTGCCCCAATATCGGCGAGTGCTGGGAGAAGCGGCACGCCACCTTCATGATCATGGGCGACACCTGCACGCGGGCCTGCGCCTTCTGCAACGTGCGCACCGGCCTGCCGGACGCCCTCGACGCGGCGGAGCCCGAGAAGATCGGCGATTCGGTCGCCAAGCTCGGCCTGCACCACGTGGTCATCACCTCGGTGGACCGGGACGACCTGAAGGATGGCGGCGCCGAGCACTTCGCCCGCACGATCGCGGCGATCCGGCGGGCGAGCCCCGGCACGACGGTCGAGATCCTGACCCCCGACTTCCTGCGCAAGGACGGGGCGCTCGAGATCGTGGTCGCCGCCAAGCCCGACGTGTTCAACCACAACCTCGAGACCGTGCCGGCCAAGTACCTCACGGTGCGGCCGGGCGCCCGCTATTTCCACTCCTTGCGCCTGCTCCAGCGGGTGAAGGAACTCGATCCGGCGATCTTCACCAAGTCGGGCATCATGGTCGGGCTCGGCGAGGAGCGGAACGAGGTGCTCCAGCTCATGGACGACCTGCGCTCGGCCGACGTCGACTTCCTGACCGTCGGCCAGTACCTCCAGCCGTCGAAGAAGCACCACGAGGTCGTGCGCTTCGTCCCGCCGGACGAGTTCAAGGCCTACGAGACCACCGCCTATGCCAAGGGCTTTCTGCTGGTCTCGGCCACGCCGCTTACCCGCTCGTCGCACCATGCGGGCGAGGACTTCGCGCGACTTCAGGCGGCGCGCCTGGCAAAACTGTCGCCCGCGCTTTCGGCCTAAGGATATCCGAAGACCATGCCGTCCTTCCGGGTCACCCGCGCGGTGAAGCATTCGCCGCAGCAGATGTACGATCTCGTGGCCGACGTCGAGCGCTACCCCGAGTTCCTGCCGCTCTGCGAATCCCTGCGGGTGATCCGTCGGCAGGATACACAAGAGGGCCGGCAGGTGCTGATCGCCGAGATGGGCGTGGGCTACAAGGCGATCCGCGAGCGCTTCACCACCCGGGTCAGCCTCGATCCGCAGAACCTGAAGATCGTCGCCGAGTATATCGACGGCCCGTTCCGGCACCTGGAGAACCGCTGGCTGTTCAAGGACAGTCCCGACGGCGGCTGCAACATCGACTTCTTCATCACCTACGAGTTCAAGAGCCGCACCCTGGGGCTCCTCATGGGCACGATGTTCGACCGGGCCTTCCGCAAGTTCACCGACGCCTTCGAGGGCCGGGCGAACCGGATGTACGGGGCGCGGGCGTAGCCGCCGTCATCGCGAGCGCAGCGAAGCGACCCAGGGAAGCGGGACGCCTCCGCATGTGGCGCTGCCCTGGATTGCTTCGCCGCGCTCGCAAAGACGGTCTCAGGCCCGCTGAGGCCCGCGCACGTGCTCGGGCCGCACGCCCATCCCGATCATCCGCGCGGGCAGAACCTGGAGCGACGGCAGGGCATCGAGGATCCGCAGGGCGAGCGGCGCCCGGAACGGCGCGTCGGCCGCCAGCGACGCAGCGATCACGCGGGACTGGATCGCCCGTTGCAGCGCCTGCGTGACCCGCACCGGGAACATCCGCCGCGCCTGGACCCGGGTGAGGTCGGCTTCGGTGACGCGGCCCGCCCGCAGGGGTTCGGCCAGAAGGTTGGCGGCAGCCACGGCATCCTGGATCGCGAGGTTGATCCCGACGCCGCCCACCGGCGACATGGCATGCGCGGCGTCGCCGATGCAGAGCAGGCCCGGTCGGTGCCAGCGGTCGAGCCGGTCGACCGTGACGGTCAGGAGCTTGACGTCGTCCCAGTCGGCGATCGCGTCGGTGCGGTCGGAGAGGAACGGCGCGATCTGCGCCACGGCCGCCCGGAACGCCGGCAGGCCTTTGGCCCGGAGCGCGGCGTCGCCGCCCTTCGGCACCACGTAGGCGCATTGCCACGCATCCCCCCGGTCGAGGGTGATGAGGATCCGCCCCGGCCCGAACCGCCCGGCCGCCGCCTCCGGATCCCCGTCCCGGCGCGGCAGGCGGAACCACAGCACGTCGATCGGCGCGCCGAAGGCCCGGGGCGCGAAGCCCGCGCGGTCGCGCATCCGCGAGTGCCGGCCATCCGCACAGAGCACCAGGTCAGACCGGATCTCGACCGCGCCGTCCGGCCCCTCGGCGCGCACCCCCGCGACGCGGCCCTCCACCTCGATCAGGTCCTGTGCCTCGGTCCGGCGGAGCAGGTGGAAGGCCGGAAAGCGCCCGGCCTCGCCGGCCAGAAAGTCCAGAAAGTCCCATTGCGGCATGAACGACAGGAAACGGTTCCGGGTCGGAAGCCGGCTGAAATCGGCGACCCGGTAGCTGCGTCCGTCGACGACGCCCGAAAAACTCTCGACGCGCCGCTGGGGCAGGGCGCGGAAGCGCTCGGTGAAGCCCAGCTCGTCCATCAGGTCGAGGGTGGACGGGTGGATCGTGTCGCCGCGGAAGTCGCGGAGGAAATCCGCGTGCTTCTCCAGCACGGTGACGTCGATGCCGGCGCGGGCGAAGAGCAGGCCGGCCATCATCCCGGCAGGGCCGCCGCCGACGATGCACAGGCGGGTCGTCACCGTGTCCATGGGCCGTCCTCTCCGTACCGCGGTCAGGCGCCGAGGGCCTCCTCCAGCAGGCCGACCGCATCGGCGACGGCCGCCCGGCGGATACCCGCGCGCCCGAGATCGCCGTAGCGCCGCTCCAGATGGCGCGTCGCGCCCGCCCGCTGGGCGAGGCCGAAGTGCACCAGCCCGACCGGCTTGTCGGCGCTCCCGCCGCCGGGTCCGGCGATGCCGGTGATCGCCACCGCGACGGAGGCCCGCGATGCGCCCAGCGCCCCGTCGGCCATCGCCCGCGCCACGGCCTCGCTGACGGCCCCGTGCCGGCGGATCAGATCCATGGGCACCCCGATCGCCTCGGCCTTGGCCTCGTTCGAGTAGGTGACGAAGCCGCGCTCCAGTACGGCCGAGGAGCCCGCCACCGTCGTGAGCAGGCCGGCCACGAGGCCGCCCGTGCAGGACTCGGCCGTGGCGATCCTGCGCCCGGCGGCCGCGTAGGCCGCCACCAGAGCCTCGGCCCGGGCGAGAAGCTCGGCGTCGTCGATCATCGCGAACGGGCTCTCCCCGGGCGGCCGCGCCCTATCTCGTGTTGTGACCCAAGGCCGAGCCCGGCTCAAGGACCGGCGGCCACCATCGGAGACACCCTGTCCATGATCTTCCCCGCGACCACGGCCTTCTACGCCGGGCTGCTCGCCCTCGTGTATCTGGGCCTCTCGGGATGGGTGATCGGGGCTCGCGTCTCCGAGAACGTGCTGTTCGGCGACGGCGGCGACGACACGGTGCTCAAGCGCGTCCGCTCGCACGCGAATTTCGCGGAGTACGTGCCGCTGGCGCTGATCGTTATCGGCCTCCTGGAGGCGGGCGGCGGCGGCCACGGGCTAGTGCGGGCGCTGCTGATCGCCCTGCTGGTCGCCCGGATCCTACACCCGATCGGGATGTTCGCGCCCCCGAACTCGCCGCGCCAGTTCGTCTGCCGGGGCGGCGGCATCCTTCTGACGATGGCAGCCCTGGGCGTCGCCGCGATCGCGCTGCTGGTGCGGGTGGCCTGAGGCAGAGCGCGACGCGCACCCTCTCCCGTGCGGGAGAGGGTTGGGGTGAGGGGCAAGACGCTCCGGATCAGGCACGCCGTCGACGCGCGTTCACGGTGCGGCAGCTCCGAAAAGGCCGGGATCCCTCACCCTGTCCCTCTCCCGCACGGGAGAGGGGACCCGCGCCCGATCCTGAACCCGCGTCGCCCCGGCGGACGCGAGAAGCGGCACGCCTGCAACGGGAGAGGGAAGCCGGACGTGTCCTGTCTCGATCGCGCTCGACCCGAAACCGCTCAGCCCTGCCGCATCGCGGTCTCGGCCTGCGCGTCGAGGGCGGGACCGTCCTCCTCGGGAAGCCGCACCGTCGCGGCCGCCTGGGCGGCAAGCCCTTCCGCCCGGCCGACGAAGCCGAGCTTCTCGGTGGTCGTCGCCTTGATGGAGACCGCCGAGAGCGGCACGCCCGCGATGGCGGCGATGCGCGCGCGGATCTCCTCGCGGTGCTTCCCGATGCGCGGGGCCTCGGCGAGGACGGTGATGTCGAGATGGTCGATGCGGCCGCCGCGCGCGCGGACCAGTTCGCAGGCATGGGCCAGGAACTGGTCGGAGGAGGCCCCGCGCCAGCGCTCGTCGGAGGGCGGGAAATGGGTGCCGATGTCGCCGTCCGCGATGGCGCCGAGCAGGGCGTCGGTGAGCGCGTGCAGCACCACGTCGCCGTCGGAATGAGCGAGCACGCCGCGGTCGGCGGGGATCTTCACGCCGCCCAGCCAGACATGGTCGCCCGTGGTGAAGGCGTGCACGTCGAAGCCGGTGCCGAGGCGGGTCACGTAGGTGGTCATGGCGCGGACTCCCGGCGCTGGCGTTTCTGAGGTCTCCGACGCGAAGGCGCGGTCCGCCTCGATCAGGTCGGCGGGCTGGGTGATCTTGCGGTTGGCAACGTCGCCCGCGAACACCACCACCGGCAGCCCGGCCCATTCGGCGAGCGCGCCGTCGTCGGTGAAGCCGTCGAGGCCCTGCGCGGCGGCGTCCCGGTGGGCGCCGAGCAGAGGGCCGAACGCGAAGGCCTGGGGCGTCTGGACCGCGCGCAGGTGCTCCCGGGGCGGCGTCTCGTGCACCCGGCCGATGCCGGGCGCAATGTCGACGACGCGCTTGACCGTGTCGGTCACCGGCACGCCGGGCACGGCCGCGCCGTGGTCGCGCCCCGCGGCGATCGCGCGGGCGATCAGTGCGGCGTCCACGTAGGGACGGGCCGCGTCGTGGACCAGGACGATTTCGGGCGCCGCGCCGGCCGCCAGGGCCTCGAGTCCGGCGCGCACGGAGAGCTGGCGGGTCGCCCCGCCCTCGACCGGCTGCGTGATCTTGGCGCGGACCGCGGGCGCGAGTTCCTCCAGGCAGCTACGGAAGAAGTCCGCCGCGTCGGCGGCGATCACCGGCTGGATCCGCGCGATCGCGGCATCCGCGGCCAGCGCCGCCAGGGTGCGGGTCAGGACCGCCTGGCCGCCGACCCGGCGATACTGCTTGGGGGTGCCGCCGCCGATGCGGATGCCGCGGCCGGCCGCCACCACCACCGCGGCGACGCCGGTTCCCGCGCTTGCGGGTCCGGTGGCTGGCGTGCCGGTGGCGGGCATGGGCGACGAATCTCGTGAGGGCCTGAGGAGCGGAGCGGCGGCCGGCGCGCGGAACAGCGGTGCCGCCGGAACCCTGCCGCAGGGGGTGCCCGTCGTTTAAGCGGGGGAGGGGCCGAAATCAACGCGCGGCCCCGCTTGCCAGCCGACCGTCCTTGCCTCATTGTTGTGCAGAATGACGACTGATCATTATTTGAGCGCGCTGCGCCGGATCGGAAAGGCTTTCGGCGCGGCACCACCCGCTCCGCTCTGCCTGCTGGCGCCCCTATCCGGCGTCACCGACCTGCACATGCGCCGGATCGCCCGACGCTGCGGCGCCGACGCAGTGGTCTCCGAGATGGTGGCGGCCCGCGAATTCACCCGGGGTTCCGGCGAGGCGACGCTGCGCGCCGAGGGAGCGGGTGTCGACCTGCACGTGGTCCAGCTGGCCGGCTGCGAGGCGCAGCCCATGGCCGAGGCCGCCCGGCTCGCGGAGGCCGGCGGCGCCGACGTGATCGACGTCAACATGGGCTGCCCGGCCAAGATCGTCACCGGCATCGCCTCGGGCTCGGCCCTGATGCGGGACCTCGACCATGCGGAGCGCCTGCTCGCCGCGGTTCGCGGAGCGGTCTCCGTGCCGGTCACCGTCAAGATGCGCCTCGGCTGGGACGACGCGAGCCGCAACGCAGCCGACCTCGCCGCCCGCGCCGAGCGCCTGGGCCTGAACGCCGTCACGGTCCATGGGCGGACCCGGCAGCAATTCTACAAGGGCCGCGCCGACTGGGCGGCGATCCGGCCGGTCGTCGCGGCGGTGTCGATCCCGGTGATCGCCAACGGTGACGTGACCGACAGCGCGAGCGCCCGGGCCTGCCTCGCGGCATCCGGGGCCGCCGGGGTGATGATCGGCCGGGCCGCGACCGGCCGCCCCTGGCTCGTCGGGCAGGTGGCGGCGGCTCTGGCCGGCCGGCCGGCCGCACCGCCGTCGCGGACCGAACAGGCGACCCTCGCCGCCGAGCACTATGCCGGTCTCCTGTCCCTCTACGGCCGCGACATGGGGGTGCGCCACGCGCGCAAGCACCTCGCCGCCTACGCCGAGACCGGCGGGGCGCTGGATCCGGCCGAGCGTTCGGCGCTCCTCACAACCACCGATCCGGAGACCGCGCTCGCCCTGCTGATCCGGGCCTTCGCGGGCGCGGCGAACCCGGTCCGGGAGGCGGCGTGAGCGACGAACCCGTCCCGCAGGATCCTGGGGCTCGGCGCGACTCGGCCGCCGAGGCCGTGCTCAACGCCCTGCCGCTGCCGGTCCTGACCATCGGCGGCGACGAGCGCATCCTCCGCTGCAACCATGCCGCGGAGGCGTTCTTCGACTATTCGGCGCGCCTGATGCTGCGCCGTCGCCTGCGCGACATCATCCCGTTCGCCTCGCCGATCATCGCCCTGGTGACCGAGGTTCGGCGGCGGCGGGCCAGCGTCAGCGAGTACCGGGTGGAGCTGACCCAGCCGCGGCTGGGGCTGGAGCGCAGCGTCGACGTGTTCGCGACCCCGCTCGGCGACGAGGACGACGCCGTGGTGATGATGCTCCAGGAACGGACCATCGCCGACAAGATGAACCGCCAGCTCACTCACCGCGGTGCGGCGCGCTCCATGGTGGCGCTCGGCGCGATGCTGGCCCACGAGATCAAGAACCCCCTCGCCGGGATCCGCGGCGCCGCGCAGCTTCTGGAGAGCACCGGCGCCGAGGAGGACCGCCTGCTCACCCAGCTGATCTGCGACGAATCCGACCGGATCGTGCGCATCGTCGAGCGCATGGAGCTGTTCGGCGACGAACGGCCCTCGGACCGGGGCGCCGTCAACGTCCACGGGGTGCTCGACCAAGTGAAGCGCTCGGCGCAGTCGGGCTTCGCGCGGCATATCCGCTTCGTCGAGACCTACGACCCGTCGCTGCCGCCGGTCCTCGGCAACCGCGACCAGCTGATCCAGGTAATCCTCAACCTCGTGAAGAACGCCGCCGAGGCGATCGGCCCGGATGCGGTCGAGGGCGAGATCACCCTGTCGACCGCCTTCCGCACCGGCCTGCGCCTGCAGGTGCCGGGCTCCCGCGAGCGGGTCAGCCTGCCGATCGAGGTGGCGATCCGCGACAACGGCCCCGGCATCTCGGCCGACCTGCTGCCGGACCTGTTCGATCCCTTCGTCACCACCAAGGCGCAGGGATCCGGCCTCGGTCTTGCATTGGTGGCCAAGATCGTCGGCGACCACGGCGGCATCGTCGAGTGCGATCCCGCTCCCCGCCGCACGACGTTCCGCATCCTTCTGCCGATGTCGAGTGCCCGGGACGGGCGCGAATCGGCGGTCGATCCGTGATGTCGATCCCCGTATCCGGCCCCCCGTCGGAGGTCTGAGTAGAGAGTCATGCCGAACGGCCACATCATCGTCGCCGACGACGACGCCGCCATCCGCACCGTGCTCAACCAAGCGCTGTCACGGGCGGGCTACGAGGTCCGCTCGACGGGCAATTGCGCGACCCTCTGGCGCTGGGTCGCGCAGGGGGAGGGCGATCTCGTCATCACCGACGTGGTGATGCCCGACGAGAACGTGTTCGACCTGCTCCCGCGCATCAAGCGGGTGCGGCCGGAGCTGCCGATCATCGTGATGAGCGCGCAGAACACGTTCATGACGGCGATCCGCGCCTCGGAGCGGGGCGCCTACGAGTACCTGCCGAAACCCTTCGACCTGAAGGAACTGATCGCCATCGTGGGCCGGGCGCTCTCGCGGCCCCGCGGCACCGCCCCCGCCGGGGCGCCGCCGGAGAACGAGGACATCCCGCTGGTCGGGCGCTCGCCCGCCATGCAGGAGATCTACCGGGCGCTTGCCCGGCTGATGCCCACCGACCTCACCGTGATGATCACCGGCGAATCCGGTACCGGCAAGGAACTCGTCGCCCGGGCGCTGCACGATTACGGCCGCCGCCGCACCGGCCCGTTCGTGCCGGTCAACATGGCGGCGATCCCGCGCGACCTGATCGAATCCGAGCTGTTCGGCCACGAGAAGGGGGCCTTCACGGGGGCGCTCCAGCGCTCCGCCGGCCGGTTCGAGCAGGCCGAGGGCGGCACGCTGTTCCTCGACGAGATCGGCGACATGCCCATGGAGGCGCAGACCCGGCTGCTGCGCGTGCTCCAGCAGGGGGAGTACACGACGGTGGGCGGGCGCGTCCCGATCCGCACCAACGTCCGGATCATCGCGGCCACCAACAAGGACCTGCGGGTCTCGATCCAGCAGGGGATCTTCCGCGAGGATCTGTTCTTCCGCCTCAACGTCGTGCCGCTGCGGCTGCCGGCCCTGCGCGAGCGCTCCGAGGACGTGCCGGACCTCATCCGCCACTTCTTCGTCCTGGTCGAGCGCGAGGGTCTCACCCGCAAGACCCTCGACGGCGACGCCATGGAGCGGCTCAAGCGCTACCGCTGGCCCGGCAACGTCCGGGAACTCGAGAACCTCGTCCGGCGCCTGGCCGCCCTCTATCCGCAGGAGACGATCACCGGGCCGGTGATCGAGGCCGAACTCGACACCCTGCCTCTCGCGACACCGTCCAGCCCGGCCGCTAACGGCGCCGCCCGCAAGGGCGGCGGCGAATCGGAGAGCCTGTCGAGCGCGGTGGAACGCCACCTCTCGGATTATTTTTCAGGCTATCGGGACACGTTACCGCCTCCGGGGCTGTATCACCGCATCCTGCGCGAGATCGAAGGTCCGCTGATCGGCGCGGCGCTGGCCGCCACCCGCGGCAACCAGATCCGCGCGGCGGAGCTGCTCGGGGTGAACCGCAACACCCTGCGCAAGAAGGTGCGCGACCTCGACCTCCAGGTGTTCCGGACCGCGCGGTAGAATGGAGAGGGGCGCGCGCCTCACGCGCCTCGACGGCGGGCGTCAGGGATCGCGGAGGCGTCCGGAGGGCACCTTCGAGGCCGCCGCGCCGCGGACCTCGGGATGCGGTCCGGAGGTCGGAAAACCCGTCCGGACCGGCGCTCAGCGGCCCGGCAGGATCGGGTCGCCGCGCATCAGCGCGTGCAGCCGCTCGGTGTCGAACCCGTTCGGGATGGTCGGCAAGGCCGGCTTCGCCGCCGGGGCGGCCTTGACCGGAGCCGGAAGCGACCCGGTGGCCGACGGCTCGGCCTGAGCCGCGCGCACCACCGGTGCCGGCGCCAGATGCGCGAGCCGGTCGGCGCTGACGAGGGCGACGGTCGCCGTCGACACGAGGACGAGGACGGCGCCGAGGAGGGAACGCAGGATACGCACGCAACGACCCGGGACGCGACTTGAGACGGCAACAGATGTACGGCGTGGCCGTTAACGAAGCCCCACTCCAAGTCTTCGGTCGGCGATATTGACCGACGTCCAGGCCATTGCGAGCGACAGCCCGTTCTTCCGGGGCCGCAACGCCCGCCTCTACGCCAAGCCCGTGAGCGAATGCGTCTATCCGGACGGGTCCAACGAGTGCGCCGCCTGGATGGTGGCCTCCGATCCCCGCGAGACGCCGTGACCGCGGACAAGACATGTCTGCCGGGCCGTGGATCGGCGCGTCCGGCTTGACCTCGCCGGGCGCGGCGCGCTTCGTGCACCGCAGCGCAACGCGATCGCCGAGCCCCGATGTCCCTGAAGCCCTCGCCCGAGTCCAAGCAGACCTTCGCGCCCGCGACGCGCCTCGTCCATGCGGGCCGCGATCCGGGCGCTCAGCACGGCTTCGTCAACACGCCGATCTATCGCGGCTCCACCGTCCTCTATCCGACCTACGACGCCATCAAGCACCGGCGCGGGCGCTATAATTACGGCACGTCGGCCACGCCCACGATGGACGCCCTGACCGGAGCCTGGACGGAACTCGCCGGTGCCGCCGGGACCGTCGTCACCCCCTCGGGGCTCGCAGCGCTCACCGTCGCGCTGATGGCCGCCGTCTCGGCGGGCGACCACCTCCTCGTCACCGATTCCGCCTACCGGCCGACCCGCCAGTTCTGCGACGGCGTACTGGCGCGCTTCGGCGTCGAGGTCACCTACTACGACCCGATCATCGGGTCCGGCATCGCCACCCTGATGCGGCCGAACACCAAGGCCGTCCTGGTCGAGGCGCCGGGCTCGCAGAGCTTCGAGATGCAGGACATCCCGGCCATCGCCGCGGTGGCGCACGCGCACGGGGCCTGCGTGATCATGGACAATACCTGGGCGACGCCGCTGCTGTTCCCGCCGCACGCGCGCGGGGTCGACATCGCTGTCGAGGCCGGGACCAAGTACCTGAGCGGTGGCTCGGATCTGCTGATCGGCCTGACCTCCGCCAACGCCCAGTACTTCCCGGCCGTGCGCCGCACCTTCGACCACTTCGCGATGTGCGCCGGGGCGGAGGACATCTTCCTGGCGCTCCGCGGCATGCGCACCATGACCCTGAGGCTGCGCGAGCACGGCCGTGCCGGGCTGGAGATGGCGGGCTGGCTCCAGGCCCGCCCCGAGGTCCTGCGCGTCCTGCATCCCGGCCTGCCGGACGATCCCGGCCACGCCATCTGGAAGCGGGACTTCTCCGGCGCCTCCGGGCTGTTCGGCGTGATCCTCAAGCCGGTGCCCGAGGCGGCGGTCGCCGCCATGCTGGACGGACTGGAGCTGTTCGGGATGGGTTTCTCGTGGGGCGGCTTCGAAAGCCTCGTGATCCCGTTCGACTGCGCCGGCTACCGGACCGCCACGCAGTGGGCACCCGGCGGACCGGCCCTGCGCTTCCATATCGGACTCGAGGACACCGACGACCTCAAGGCCGACCTCGATGCCGGCTTCGCGCGCCTGCGGGCCGCCACGTGAGCACGCCGACCCGGCGGGGCCTCATCCAGGGCGCCGGCGCCCTCACCCTGGCGGCCGCCCTCCCGGCGGCGGCCGCGGAGGCGGACGTGACCGGCCGCCTCGCTCGCTACATGGCGGCCGCCCGGGCGCAGGAACTGCCCCCGGAAGTCCTGATCGCCTGCAAGCACCGCATCCTCGACACCCTGGCCGCCATGGTCTCGGGGGCTCGGATGCGGCCGGGCGAGATGGCGCTGGCCTACGTCCGGACCCTCGGCGGGGCCGAGCAGGCGGGGGTCGTCGCATCCGGCTTCCGGACCACCACGGTCAACGCGGCGCTCGCCAACGCCATGTGCGCCCATGCGGACGAGACGGACGACTTCGAGCCGGTGACCAAGGCCCATCCTGGCTGCGCCACGGTCCCGGCGGCCCTGGCGCTCGCCGAACGGCACGGCAATTCCGGCGCCGAGTTCGTCCGGGCGGTGGCACTCGGCTACGATCTCTGCTGCCGTCTGCTGCTGGCCCTGGGTCCCGACCTCGTCCGCGGCACGCATCGCAGCGCCGAGGGCACGAGCTCGACCTTCGGAGCGCTCGGCGCCGCCGCGGCCCTGGCCCGCCTCGATGAGCGGGGCATGCGTTTCGCCCTCTCCTACGCGGCCCAGCAGGTCTCCGGCCTGTGGAGCTGGGTGCGCGACGAGGACCATGTCGAGAAGGCGTTCGACTTCGCCGGCATGGGCGCGCGCAACGGGGTGACGGCAGTCGGCATGGTGGAAGCGGGCCTGACCGGCGTCGCCGACGTTCTCGACGGCCGCCACAACCTTCTCAACGCGCTCTCCACCGCGCCGAAGCCCGAGCTGATGCTCGAGGGGCTGGGCAGCCGCTTCTTCGTCACCGAGACGGCGATCAAGACCTTCTCGGTCGGTTACCCGATCCAGTCCCCCCTCGACGCGACCCTGACCCTGCGCCGGCAGTACGGCCTGACGCCGGAGACCGTGCGGCACATCCAAGTGAGGGTGCCCACCGACGCGGTCGGCATCGTCGGGTCGAGCGCCATGCCGGACGTGAGTTGCCAGCACCTCGTGGCGCTGGCGCTGGTGAAGGGCGCCGTCTCCTTCACCGACAGCCACGATGCCGGTCTGATGCACGATCCCGTGATCGCCGCCCAGAAGGCCAAGGTCGAGCTGGTGGGCGATCCGGCCCTGATGGATCCCGCCGCCCCGCGCGGCGCCGTCGTGACGATCACCCTCGCGGACGGGCGGATCGTGGAGCATCACACCCGGCATCCGCCGGGCACACGGGAGACCCCCCTGACCACCGAGGCCGTCAACGCCAAGGCGCGGGACCTCATGGCGCCGGTGCTCGGTCCGGAGGCGACCGAGCGCCTGATCGCACGGATCAACACGCTGGAGACGCTCGCCGACATGCGCGACCTGCGTCCGCTGCTCGCCGCCTGAGCCGACGCCGTCGGGCGGGAACGGATTTGACCTGTCCGCCCGATCCTGATTGACCGGCCCGGCATGATCACGAGCCTCTCCGCCGGCGGCGCCCCGCGCCTCGCACCAGTCGACCGGATCGTCCGCGGGCTCGACGCGCTGAGCCTCACCCACGGCCGCGCCGTGGCGGCCCTGCTGACGCTGTGCCTGATCCTGTTCCTGCCGGGCCAGATCTCGCTCCAGCCGATGGACCGGGACGAGCCGCGCTTCGCCCAGGCTTCGAAGCAGATGCTGGAGACGGGCGACCTCGTGGACATCCGCTTCCAGGGCGAGGCGCGGCACAAGAAGCCGGCGGGGATCTACTGGGCGCAGGCCGCCGCGGTGGCGGCCGGCGAGGCGCTGGGCATGCCCGGAGCGCGCACCCAGATCGCCCTGTACCGGATACCGTCCCTGATCGGCGCCACCGCCTCGGTGCTGCTCGCCTATTGGGCCGCGCTCGCGTTCCTGCCCCGCCGGGGGGCGCTGCTCGCCGCCGCCCTCTACGGCGCCTGCCTGATGCTCTCGGCCGAAGCGCATCTCGCCAAGACCGACGCGCTGCTCGTCGCCTGCGCCACCGCGAGCCTCGCCGCGCTCGCCCGCACCTGGCTGGCGCGGCGCGACGGCAAGCCCGTATCCGGGCCGACCGTCGCGGCGTTCTGGCTCGGGATGGYGGCGGGCATCCTGGTGAAGGGGCCGATGGTGCCGCTCTTCGTGGCGCTGCCGGCGCTCGGCCTGTCGGTCGTGGCCCGGTCCGGCCGCTGGCTCGGCGCCCTTCGGCCGCTGCCCGGCCTCGCCCTGACGCTCCTGGCGGTCGCCCCCTGGTTCGCGGCGATCGCGTGGAAGAGCGGCGGCGCCTTCTACACCGAGGCGGTCGGGCACGACATGCTGGCCAAGGTCGGCGGCGGCGCCGAGCGCCACTGGGCGCCACCCGGCGCCTACGCGCTCACCGTGTTCGCTACCTTCTGGCCGGGGGCCGCCTTCGCGGCCATGAGCCTGCCGTTCGCGTGGCACACGCGGCGGGAGCCCGCCGTCGCCTTCCTGATCGCCGCCGTGCTGCCGGCGTGGCTGATCCTTGAGGCGGTGCCGACCAAGCTGCCGCACTACATTCTGCCGCTGATGCCGTGGCTCGCGGTCCTCACCGTGCTGGCGATGACCCGGGGGGCGCTGGACCCGCGCCTGCGGGGCGCACGCCTGACGGCCCTGCTGGTGCCGGCGATCCCGGTGGCCCTCACGCTCGGCCTGTGCCTCGCGGGCTGGCGGCTCGACGCCCACACCATCCCGTGGCCGGCCCTCCCGCTGCTCGCCGCCGCCTGCGCAGTCGCGGCGCTGGCCTGGCGCGCCTTCGCGCAGGGTTCGGCCGAGGGCGCCCTCGTGCTCGGGGTGGTGGCCTCCATCCTGCTCGGGCCGGCGGTCCTGGGCGTGGCGCAGCTGTCGCTGCCGGCCCTGAAGGTCTCGCCGCGGCTCGCGGCCCTGCGCGACCGGATGCCCTGCGCGGACCCGCAGGTGGCGAGCCTCGGCTACCGGGAGCCGAGCCTCGTCTTCCTCGTCGGCACCGACCTCGCCCTGCCTCCCGACGGCGCCGCCGCCCGGTCCTTCCTCGAGGGCGGCGGCTGCCGGCTGCTGTTCGTGGAATCCCGCGACCGCGACACCTTCAACGCGGCCTGGCCCGTGGGGCGCGGCGCACCCGCGCCCCTGGCGGAGGTCGACGGCTTCAACCTCAACACCGGCCGCCGGGTCTTCGTGACGGCCTACGCGGTGACCCCGTGAGCGACGCCCCGCATCTCAGCATCGTCGTGCCCGTGAAGAACGAGGCCGGTAACATCGCGCCCCTGGTGGCCGAGATCGAGGCCGCCTGCGCGGGCCTCGCCTTCGAGCTGATCTACGTGGATGACGCGTCCACCGACGGGACGCGGGCGGCCCTGGCGGCGGCCCGGGCGGGGCGGCCCTGGCTGAGGATCCTGCACCATGCCCGGAGCGGCGGTCAGTCGGCGGCGGTGCGCAGCGGCGTCCTGGCCGCCCGCGGCACCGTCGTGGCGACCCTCGACGGCGACGGCCAGAACGATCCGGCCTTCATCCCCGCCCTCCTGGCCGCCCTGGAGGCGGCGGGTCCGGATGCGGGCCTCGCCCAGGGCCAGCGGCGCGGGCGCAAGGACGGGCGCTTCAAGATGCTCCAGTCGCGCATCGCCAACGGTGTCCGCGGGCGGATCCTGAACGACGCGACCCGCGACACCGGCTGCGGTCTCAAGGTCTTCCGGCGCGCCGTGTATCTCCGGCTGCCCTATTTCGACGCCCTCCACCGGTTCATGCCGGCCCTGGTGGCCCGGGAGGGCTTCTCCGTGGTCCACCGCGACGTGGTAGACCGGCCGCGGCTCACGGGCGTCTCGAAGTACGGTCTGTTCGACCGGCTCTGGGTCGGGCTCCTCGATCTCGCCGGGGTCTGGTGGCTGATCCGGCGCAAGCGCGCCGATCCGCGGCCGGAGGAGGTCGCCCGCCCGGCGGGCGCGCCGACAGACCAGGACGTCGGATGCTGATCCAGCTCGCCCACGATCTGCCGGCCTATTTCTACGATGTGTTCGTCACCCGGCTCGACTTCTGGCTGGTCTTCGGCATCGTCGCCCAGGTGGTGTTCGGCTCGCGCTTCATCCTGCAATGGATCGCCAGCGAGCGGGCCGGACGGAGCGTGATCCCGCTGTCGTTCTGGTTCCTGTCGATCCTCGGCGGCCTGATGACCCTGGTCTACGGGTTCGTGCGCCGCGAGCCGGTGATCATCATCGGCCAGGGGCTCTCCACCGGCATCTACCTGCGCAATCTCGCGCTGATCTTCCGCGAGCGGCAGCGGAAGCGCGGTCGCCCATGAGCCGCGCGCCGCTGCCCGCCTACTACGACGACCTGGACGCCACGTTCGAGGCGCTGTGGGGCCTGCTGGCGGACGGCGCCGCGCACGGCCGCAGCGGGTTTCACCTGCCGACGGTGGCGACGCTCGGCGCGGCGGGCGGCCCGCGGCTGCGCACGGTGGTGCTGCGCGCCGCCGACCGCGCCGCAGGAACCCTCCGGTTCCACTGCGACCACCGCTCCGACAAGGCCGCCGAGATCCTGGCGAACCCGGCCTGCGCGCTGACGGCCTACGACGAGGCGACGAAGATCCAGATCCGCATCGAGGGCCGCGCCGCGCTGCACGTCGACGACGCAGTGGCCGAGGCGGCCTGGGCCGGGTCTCGGTCGATGAGCCGGGTCTGCTATGGGAGCGAACCTGGCCCAGGCACGGCCCTGCCGACGGGGGGCGCCTACGCCCTGCCGGACGAGGCCACGGCCGGGGCGCTGGGACGGCCGCACTTCGCCGCCGTGCTGGTCCGGGTGGAACGCCTGGATTTCCTCTACCTCGACCGCCGCGGCCACCGGCGCGCCGCCTGGCGCCGGAGCGGATCCACGTGGCAGGGCGGCTGGCTGGCCCCCTGACCATGGAGCCGACGGCGCACCACCGGGGAAGACCTCGCGCGCGGTAGCCCGCCGGCCCGCTGTCGGCCGACCGTTCGGAACGCCGTGCGATTCGACGCGCCGACGGTTGAACGTAAAATCAATCCACACGTCTGGGATGAAAGCTTGCGCAACCGTCCCATTCATCGTCCGATCCGTCCCAAGACCCGCGTTCGCAGTCGACTTCATAACCGGGCGACACATAAGCAGCGACCAGCGCGGAGCTTTAGCCAGTGCGTCGCCCCTTCAAGTTCCCCATTGCCGTCAAGATCGCCTTCGCGTTCGCCTTCATCGCGGTGAATGCGTTTGGTTTTCTTTGGCACATCTCCGAACGGATGACCGCGGCCGATACGGCCTATAGCGTCTATCTCGGCCACGACGCCACGGCGGCCGCGATGGCGGCACGCCTGGGGCGCGTGGTCTATCAGATGAGCTACGTGGCCTTCCGCACCCTCGGCGAGGCCGATCCGGACGAGTCGGACCGCATCGGCGCCGCGTTCGAACCCCTCCCGGCCGAAGCTTCGCGCCTCCTCGACGGCGTACGCCGGAACGCCCCGACATTCGACGATCGGACCGACCGGATCGCGATCCTCCTGGGCACCTACGCCGAACTCACCGGCGAGATGTGCGCCATGGCCAGGAAGGGCATGAGCGCCCAGGCCCTGACGCTCGCGCACAGGAAGGTTGATCCGCTCCAGAAGACGCTGTTCTTCGCGCTCGACGCCTTCGCGGACGATCTCGGCACGTCGATCCGCACGGGGTCCGCCGCCCTCAGCGCGGACACCCGCACGACCTTGTCGTGGGCGATCGGCCTGTCGGCAGGCGGCATCGCCGCCAGCATCCTGATCGGCGTCCTGGTGGTGAATGTCGGCGTCGCCCGGCCCCTCGGCAGGTTGACGGTGGCTCTGAAAGCCATGTCGGCCGGGCAGCTCGACGCGGAGGTCCCGGACGCGCGGCGCAGCGACGAGATCGGTGCCATCGGCACCGCCGTCGCGGGCATCAAGGCCCTCGTCGCGCGGAAGGCCACCGAGCAGGCGGAGACCGCGCGGCGTCAGGCCGAGGAAGCCACCGCCGACCGCAGCCGGACCCTGTTGCAGCTCGCCGAGGGCTTCGAGCTGACGGTGGGGCGCATCATCGGCTTGGTGTCGGAGTCGATCGTCGCCCTGCAGTCCACCGCCGGGACCCTGACCGTCACCGCGACGCAGACCGTCGACGAGTCCACGGCCGTCGCCGGCGCCGCCGAGACGGCCGCACGCGACGTCGGTACGGTGGCGGCCGCCGCCGAGGAGCTCGAAACCACCGTGGCGGAGATCGGCCAGCAGATCGGCGGCTCGGCCATCCTCGCTCAGAACGCCGTCGTCGAAGCGGATCGGACCGCGACCCTCGTGCAGGATCTCAGCGCCGCCGCCGCCAAGGTCGGCGCGGTGGTGGAGATGATCGGGGCCATCGCGGCCCAGACCAACCTGCTGGCGCTCAACGCCACCATCGAGGCGGCCCGCGCCGGAGAGGCGGGTCGGGGATTCGCGATCGTGGCGAGCGAGGTCAAGGATCTCGCCGCGCAGGCGGCCCGGGCGACGGGGGACGTCGCCGGAGAGATCGGCCGCATCCAGGGGGTGACCGATCAGGCGGTCACGGTGATCGCCGCGATCACCGCACGGATCCACGAGATCGACGCGGTCGCCGCCAGAGTCGCGGCTTCGGTGGCGCGGCAGGAGGCGGCCACCCAGGAGATCGCCCGCACCGTCGTGCAGGCTTCCGCCGGGACACGCGCGGTGACCGCCACCATGGCGTCCGTTGCCACCTCTGCGGGAGAAACCGGGACGGCTGCCGATCAGGTGCAGGCCTGCGCCGCCGCGCTGGCCCGGCAATCCGCGGACCTCGGCAGCGAGGTGCGGCACTTTCTCGCCACGATCCGGGCGGCGTGACCCCTCGACCGCGACCTCCGGATGGCAGCCCTGCGCGCCACCCCCTGACCCGGGCTGCGCGCCCAGGCTAAAGCCCGCGGACCCGGCCGCCCAACCGGGCCGACCGGGAGGACTCCGTGGGCCTCGTCTACGCGCTCGCCGCCTATCTGAGCTGGGGCCTGCTGGTCCCGGTGCATTTCCGGATGCTCGGGGCCTACACGCCCTACCATATCTTGGCCGAGCGGATCGTCTGGTCGAGCCTGTTCGCCGGGGCGTTGGCGCTGATCCTCGCGGCGCGCCACCGCCTGAACCTGCCGCTGCCCCTCAGGCCACGGCACGCCCTGCTGCTGCTCTCGGCCGCGATGATCGGCGTGAACTGGCTGCTCTACCTCTATGCGGTCAGCAGCGGACACCTGCTCGACGCGAGCCTCGGCTACTACATCAATCCCCTGGTCAGCGTGGCGTTCGGGCGGGTGGTGCTGGGCGAGCGGCTGCGTCCGGCGCAGGCCGTCGCGATCGGCATCGCCGCGACGGGCGTCGCCGTCGCGGTGGTGTGGGCCGGGGAACTGCCCCTGATGTCGCTGTCGCTGGCGGTGAGCTTCGCGCTCTACGGTCTCGCCCGGAAGATCGTCGGGGTCGACGCGCTGGTCGGGTTCCTGGCCGAGACCCTGCTGCTCCTGCCCGCCGCGATCGTCTGGCTCGTCCTCTCGCCCGAGCCGTTCCTGCCGGCCGCGCCGGGGGATCGCGCCCTCCTGATGCTCACGGGCGTGACCACCGCGCTGCCGCTGATCTGGTTCGCCGCCGCGGCTGTGCGTTTGCGGCTCACGACCCTCGGCCTGCTGCAATACGTGGCGCCGACCTGCCTGCTCCTCCTGAGCGTCCTCGTCTACGGTGAGCACGTCGCGCCGCACCGTGCGCTGATGCTCGCGCTGATCTGGGCGGCGCTCGCGCTCTACACGGTGGACGCCCTGCGGATCCGCAGGCCGCCGGCACCCGCTTCCGGACGGTCGGATCCGGATGCGATGCGTGTATAAGGAATACCGGGAAGCCGCCTCGGGGCGGATGGCGGGACAGCGTCGGGTCGATGAGCGAGACTGAGGGCGTGCCGGAGGCCGTCACGGAGGCCGATTACCGCAACCTCGCCGAGACGCTGCCGCAGCTTGCCTGGATCGCCGAGGCCGACGGCACGATCATCTGGTACAATCAGCGCTGGTACGACTATACCGGCACGTCCCTCGACGGGATGCAGGGATGGGGCTGGCGGTCCGTCCATCATCCGGAACACGTCGATGCGGTGACCGAGCGCTACCGGGCCGCGGTCACCCTGGGGCGCTCCTGGGAGGACACGTTCCCGCTGCGCGCGCGGGACGGCACCTATCGCTGGTTCCTGTCGAAGGCGATGCCGCACCGGGACCCGTCCGGGCGGATCCTGCGCTGGTACGGGACCAACACCGACATCACCGGCCGCCGGGCGGTCGAGGAGCGCCTGCGCCATTCCGAGCAGCGCTTCCGGGCGCTGGTGGACGCCTCGGCGGCGGTGATCTGGAACACCAATGCGGCCGGCGAGCTGACGCCGCCGCAGGTCCGCTGGAGCACCTATACCGGGCAGAGCGAGGAGGCCTACCAGGGCTGGGGCTGGCTGGACGCCGTCCATCCCGACGACCGGGGCCACGCCGCCGACGCCTGGGCGGCCTGCGTAGAGGCGCGCCAGATCTACGAGGTCGAGTACCGGTTGCGCCGCTTCGACGGGGCTTGGCGGGCCATGGAGGTGCGCGGCGTGCCGGTTCTCGCCGAGGACGGGACCCTGCGGGAATGGGTCGGCACCTGCATCGACGTCACGGATCGCAAGGAGGCCGAGGAGGCGGTGGAGCGCGCACGGCAGGCCGCCGAGGCGGCGAACCGGGCGAAGAGCCAGTTCATCGCCAACATGAGCCACGAGCTGCGCACGCCCCTCTCGGCGGTGATCGGCTATTCCGAGATGCTCGGCGAGGAGCTGGAGGATATCGGCCAGGCGGCCCTCCTGCCCGACCTGCGCAAGATCGAGGCGGCCGCGCGCCACCTGCTGTCGCTGATCAACGACGTCCTCGATATCTCGAAGATCGAGGCCGGCCGCATGACCGCCTCTGCCGAGACCTTCCCGGTGACGGAGCTGCTCCGGGACGTCTCCGACTCCACCGGCTCCCTGGTGGAGAAGAAGGGCAACCGCTTCGTGCTCGATACGGGCGCGGGGGACGGCGCCGACCTCGGCTCCATGCACCAGGACCAGACCAAGATCCGCCAGTGCCTCCTGAACCTGATCGGCAACGCCGCCAAGTTCACCGAGACGGGGACCATCACCCTGACGGTGCGCCGTCACCGGGAGTCGGGGGCGGACTGGCTGTCCTTCGCGGTGAGCGACACGGGCATCGGCCTGAGCGAGGAACAGATCGGGCGCCTGTTCGAGCGCTTCGTCCAGGCCGACGACTCGACCACGCGACAGTTCGGCGGCACGGGTCTCGGGCTCGCCATCACCCGCGCGTTCTGCCGGACGATGGGCGGCGACATCAGCGTCGCGAGCACACCGGGGGCGGGGGCGACCTTCACGATCCGCCTGCCCGCGATTCTGCAGCCCGAGGATGCGCCGCCGACCGAGGCCGAGCCCCACACCCCGGTGGAGCCGCACGAGGAGCACGAGACGGTGCTGCTGGTCGACGACGATCCGGCCGCCCGGGAGCTGCTCCAGCGCTTCCTGGAACGGGAGGGCTTCCACGTCCGCACCGCCAATGACGGGCGCGCCGGCCTGACGCTCGCCCGGGCGCTGCGGCCGCGGGCGATCCTGCTCGACGTCGAGATGCCGCGGATGGACGGCTGGGCGGTGCTGCACGCGGTGCGCAACGATCCCGAGCTGGCCGGGACGCCGGTGATCATGACCTCGGTGGTGGCCGAGCAGGGCCTCGGCCAGGCGCTCGGCGCCACCGACTACTTCGTCAAGCCGATCGACTGGGATCGCCTCAAGGGTCTGATGGAGCGCTACCGGCCGGAGGCGCCGGACGAGGCGCGCGTCCTCGTGGTCGATGACGACGCGGATGCCCGCGAGCGCCTGCGTCGGTCGCTGGGCCGAGAGGGCTGGACCGTCGACGAGGCGGAGAACGGCCGGATCGCCCTGGAGCGGGTCAGCCAGGCGCGGCCGAGCCTGATCCTCCTCGACCTGATGATGCCCGAGATGGACGGGTTCGGCTTCCTGCGGGCGCTGCGTGCGAGGCCCGACGGCGACGTGCCGGTGGTGGTTCTCACCGCCAAGGAGATCACCACCGCCGAGAAGGAGAGCCTGAACCGGCAAGCCGACCGGGTGATCGCCAAGGGCTCCATGAGCCTCGCGGAGATCGGGCGGCAACTGCGCGTGCTCTACGCGCGTTCGGCGAGCGAGCCGGTGCCGGGACAGCTTCAGGGCCTGATCGCGCAGCTCTCGAAGCAGGATGAAGGGGACAGACCATGAGCGAGAACGGGATCGATCCGGACAAGGCGGTGGCGATCCGCCTGCGGGCACGGCTCGCCGTGGTGGAGCGGGCGGCGTGGTTCGGCCTCGTTCACGCCATGAAGACGCGGCCGGCCGAGACCGAGGCCTACATCGCCTCCGAGCGGGCGCGCTGCACGGAGGGGTTCGGCGGCGGCGCCTGGGCCAAGGATCTCACCGATGCCGAGCGCAGAATGCTGGCCGAGGAGGTCGATGCCGGGCTGGCGCAGCTGATCGAGGATGCCCGGGCGGAGATCTGACACGCCTCCTCGAAGGGCGCGGCTCCGGCGACGGACGCCGCCCGTCGAACCGGGCGGCGTCGCATCGTGTCAGCGGTGGCAGTAGCCGCGCGGGCCGCGATACAGGCCGGGCGGGCAGCCGCCGGGGGCGCCGGTGACCGCCCGGCGCATGGCGCCCCGCGGGCCGCGATTCAGGCGGCAGCCGCCATAGGGTCCGCGATGCGCGCCGAACCCGCAGCCGCCGCGCACGAGGGTGATCGAGGCCTCGCCGCCGGTCAGGGGCGTCACGGGCATCGCCTGGGCTCCGCCGGCAAACAGCGCGACGGACGCGGCGACGATCAGGCCGGTCATTCTCATGAGGATCCCTCCCGATTGAAACAGGCCGCCGCCCGGGAAGGTCCGAACCGCGACACGGCCTTCGGCCGCGCCCGGTAACACCGTCTCCGGAACTTCGTTCCGCGCGGACGGTCAGGCGCCGAACACGTCGATCCAGGCCGGCGGCAGGCCCGTCCAAGATAGCGGCGGAGCGACCGCGCGATCCGGCAGAGTCCGGGCGCAGAACACCCCGCGAGCGATGGCGCGGGCCAGCACGCATGCCGCCGCATCGCCGAGGCGCGCGACGTCCACCACCGGGTCGTCGACCGCCACGGCGCCGGTGGCCGCCGCGAAGACGAGATCGCCGTCGAGGGGCGTGTGCGCCGGCACGAGGGCGCGGGCCAGGCCGTCCTGGGCCGCCACCGCGAGGCGCCGGCACTGGGCCTTGGTCAGCACCGCATCGGTCGCCACCACGGCGAGCGTCGTGGCGGAGCCGGGCAGGGCGCGCGCGGGGAAGGCGAGGGCCTGCGGCGGCACCCGATCCGGGAAGCCCAGGCCGCCGAACTCGGCGCCCTCCTCGAACGGCGCGGCCCAGAAATGCGGTCCGTCGCCGACCGTGGCATTGCCGAAGGCGTTCACGGCTGCCAGCGCACCGACCCGGAAACCGGTCCCCGGCACCGCGGCCGAGGCGGAGCCGATCCCGCCCTTCAGCCGGCCCGTGCGCGCCCCGGTCCCGGCGCCCACGGAGCCCAGGGCGAAGTCCGCCGCCGCGGCCGCGGCGGCCTGGAAGCCGAGTTCCCGATAGGGCGGATAGCGGCCCCACGCCTTGTCGCCCCCGTTCAGGAGATCGAACAGGATCGCGCCGGGCACGATCGGGACGCGCATCGCGCCCACCGGGAAACCCCGACCGGCCTCGGCGAGCCACGCCGTCACGCCGGCGGCCGCATCGAGACCGAAGGCCGAACCGCCCGACAGCACCAGCGCGTCGATCCGCTCGACCGTGCGCTCGGGATCGAGCAGGTCGGTCTCGCGGGTTCCCGGGCCGCCCCCGCGCACGTCCACGGCGGCGACCACCGGCGCGTCGAACAGGATCGCCGTGACGCCGCTGGCGATCTTCAGGTCGCTCGCGTGACCGACCCGCAGGCCGAGGATGTCGGTGATGCGGTTGCGCAGCATGGCGCCGACCTTGCCACGCCCGGCGATCGGCGCAAATCCGGCCGGGCGCTGTTGACCGACAGCCGGGCCTGCCCAGGTTGGCAGACGAGGGATCGCGCCGAGGAGCACACCATGGACGTCGGATTCATCGGGATGGGGCGGATGGGCCGCGGCATGGCGGCGAGCCTCGCGCGGGCCGGCCACCGGGTCCGGGCCTGGAACCGCACGCCGGAGGCCGCCCAGGGCATCGCAGGCGTCACCCCGGTGGGGAGCGCCGCGGAGGCCTTCGCGGGCGAGGTGGTGATCACCATGCTGGCCGACGACGCGGCCCTCGAAGCCGTGATCGTGGCGGGCGGCCTGCTCGACCGGCCGGAGCGCCCGGGCCTGCATATCGGCATGAGCACCGTCTCGGTGGCGCTGGCCGGCCAGCTCGCCGCCGTGCACGGGCGGGCGGGGGTCCCCTACATCTCGGCGCCGGTCTTCGGACGCCCGGACGTGGCGGAGGCCGGCAAGCTCAACATCGTGGCTGCGGGCGAGCCGGCCCTGATCGACCGCGCGTCGCCCCTCCTCGACGCCATGGGCGCCAGGACCTGGCGCTTCGGCGATGACCCGACACGGGCGAACGCCGTCAAACTCGCCGGCAACTTCATGTTGATCTCCGCCATCGAGGCCATGGCGGAGGCCTGCGCCCTCACGGAAGGCCACGGGGTTCCGGGGGCCGACTTCCTCGACCTGATGACCAACACGCTCTTCGCCTCACCGGTCTACAAGGGCTACGGCGCCTCGATCGCCGAGAACCGCTACGAGCCGCCGGGCTTCATCCTCAAGCTCGGCGCCAAGGACGTCCGGCTCGCCCTCCAGGCGGCGGAGAATGCCGGCGTGCCGATGCCCTTCGCCAGCGTCCTGCGCGACGGCCTCATCGAGGCGATCAGCCACGGCGACGGCGAGAAGGACCTCGCCGCTCTGGCGCGCGTCTCCGCGCGTCGTGCAGGGAAGGATTGAGGCCGCAGACAGCACTTCGCCTTTGTAGCGAGTTTTGACGGCTCCTTCAGTGTCCTCTCACAGTGTCCGTACGATCAATACGTACGGACACCACTATATACCCAGACGTCCTGACTCACGTCGCGCGGCGACACTGTCCACGAAGGTGATCCTGCTTGCGATGCTGGCGGCCTCGCGCACCGCCGGCGCCATCTGGATCACCGTGTCACGGCAGACGTTGTCGCATAGGGAGGCGCGGCAGTGCGCCGACGGCGAGCGCAATCTGCGGACCCTGGCGCTCGTCCTGGCGGCCCGCATGGACGGTGCGAAGGCGCATCTCGCCGGGACGCGCGTCGCGCGGGTGATCACGCCGAACCTGTCCGGCTTCGCCGAAGCGGGCGTGGTGGATGACGCGGTCGCCTGTTCCGGCGGGTTCGCCACGGTGTTCAGCTTCGTGCGGCGCAACCGAGGCCATCGCCAGCGGCCTCACCACCGTGTCGGGCGCCGCCCGGCGCTCGGCCCGGATGGCGCTCGACCGTCACCGAAGCGGCGCAGACCGTGGACGCCGTGGCGGCCGACCTAGGAAGCGAGATCGAGAACGTCCTCGCACAGGTCGCTGTCTGAGGCGGACGGCGCGGTGCGGTCAGAGCCCGTATCGGGCGAAGGCCGCGCGTTCCTCGAAGGCGGCCGCGGCCCCCTCGGCGAGCCCGATCCCGGCCTCGATTCCGCCCGGGGCGCCTCCGCGCCGCAGCAGGCGGGAGAGCAGGCCGCCCCGGGCCTCGGCCACGAGCCGCAGGTCGACCTTCTCGCCGAAACGTGCCCGCATCACGGTCCGCACGTCGCCCAGGGCATCGACGAGGCCGAGGGGCAGGGCCTGGCGCCCGGTCCAGACCGCGCCGGTGAACAGGTTCTCGGTGCGGTCCAGCTTCGGGCGCCGAGTTGTGACGAGGCTGGTGAATAGGTCCTGGACGTCGGCCTGAAGGCGCTTCAGGCGCTCCACGTCGGCGGGATCCTCCGGGCGGAACGGATCGAGCATCGACTTCGCCTCGCCCTGCGTGTGGACGCGGCGCTCGACGCCGAGCTTCTCCAGCAGGCCGTGGAAGCCGAACCCGGCCGAGACCACCCCGATCGACCCGACGATCGAGGTCGGATCGGCGACGATCTCGTCGGCCGCGCAGGCGATCATGTAGCCGCCGGAGGCCGCGACATCTTCCACGAAGGCGATCACCGGCAGTCCCTTCTCCTCGGCCAGCGCCCGGATGCGCCGATGGATCAGGTGCGACTGCGCGGGCGCGCCGCCGGGCGAGTTGATCACGAGGGCCACCGCCTTGGCCCCCGGCATCCCGAAGGCGCGCTCGAGGCTGCCGGCCACGCCGCCGATCGAGAGGCCAGGGCGAAACGGCGACACCGCCCCGATCGTGCCGGAGAGCCGGACCACGGCGACCCGCGGATGGCGGTCCCGGAAGCGGCGCGGCAGGAGGGCTCGAAGGGAGTCTGACAACGCGAACGCCATGGGGATCTTACGCGACTCGTCGAGGGGCAGGGCGGGGAGCCGCCCGGACAGGCTGAGCGGAAACTGGGTGTTCCTTAACCGCGCGCAAGGGTCGTGCGTCTGCGCAGTCAGGACGGATCGAACCGTTTGCCGACCTTGGCGGTTTCTGGCGGTGGCGCGCGAGGCGCGCCGGCCCGGTTCCGCTGGACTCGGACGGGTGCTCACACGGGAGAGAAACGATGCGACCCTGGCCAATCCTGGTCCTTCTCGCCGCGCTGCTCGGCGGCTTGGCGAGCGCGCCCGCGCGCGCGGCACCCCTTCCGGTCCCGGCGACAGCCGAGGCTACGGCGCCCGCACCCGCGGTGCAGCAGGCCCGTTGGCACTACCGGCGCCACTGGCATCGGCGCCATCACTGGCATCGGCATTGGCATCACCGGCATCACTGGCATCGTCGCCACCATTGGCGCCGCCACTACGGATACCGTCGCCACTACGGCTACCGGCATCACGGCTACCGGCACCACGGCTACCGGCACCACGCGTTCCGCGGCCGTGCCGTGGGCCACCGCCACCTCACGTTCTACTGAGCGAATTGACCTGCGTCCCGACCCCCGAGCGGGCCGGGACGCGACCTTGCGGGCGGCCTTGGAAAACCTTATTTAACCGTCTGATATCACTGCTCTTCCGCAAGGCCGTCCGGGCGCACCCTGCGTCACGTGGCCGCCGCGAGCACCGCCCGTCCGGGCCTCAGAACGGAAATCGACTTGGCCGAGAACGATCCGACTGGCGCCGCCCCGTCCGCCAGCGACATCCGCCCCGTCTCCATCACCGACGAGATGCGCCGCTCCTACCTCGATTACGCCATGAGCGTGATCGTGAGCCGGGCGCTTCCCGATGCCCGCGACGGGCTGAAGCCGGTGCACCGGCGCATCCTCTACTCCGCCTTCGAATCCGGGCACCTGCCCGAGCGGAAATACGTGAAGTCGGCGCGCATCGTCGGCGACGTGATCGGCCTCTACCACCCGCACGGCGACCAATCGATCTACGACGCCCTGGTGCGGATGGCGCAGGACTTCTCCATGCGCCTGATGCTCATCGACGGGCAGGGCAATTTCGGCTCGGTGGACGGCGATCCGCCGGCCGCCATGCGCTACACCGAATCGCGGCTCGCCAAGCCCGCCACCGCGCTGCTCTCCGACATCGACAAGAACACCGTTGATTTCCAGCCGAACTACGACGAATCGCGGGAGGAGCCCAAAGTCCTCCCGGCTCGGTTCCCGAACCTGCTAGCCAATGGCGCCGGCGGCATCGCGGTCGGCATGGCGACCAACATCCCGCCCCACAATCTGGGCGAGCTGATCGACGCCTGCGTGGCGCTGATCGACGAGCCGGGGCTGACCATCGAGCAGCTCACCGAGATCGTGCCCGGCCCGGATTTCCCCACCGGCGGCATGATCCTCGGCCGCGCCGGCACCCGGCAGGCCTACGCGACCGGGCGCGGCTCGGTGATCATGCGGGCCAAGTCGCATGTCGAGGAGCTACGCAAGGAGCGCGAGGCGCTGATCTTCACCGAGATCCCCTATCAGGTGAACAAGGCGACGCTGGTCGAGAAGATCGCCGAGCTGGTGAAGGAGAAGCGGGTCGAGGGCATCTCGGACCTGCGTGACGAATCCGATCGCTCCGGCATGCGCATCGTCGTCGAGATCAAGCGCGACGCCATGGCGGACGTCGTGCTGAACCAGCTCTACCGGTTCACGCCGCTGCAATCCTCCTTCGGCTGCAACATGGTGGCGCTGAACGGCGGCCGCCCCGAACTGATGAACCTGAAGGACCTCCTCCAGGCCTTCGTGGATTTCCGCGAGGAGGTCGTCTCCCGGCGCACCAAGTTCCTGCTCGGCAAGGCCCGCGAGCGCGCCCACGTCTTGTGCGGTCTGGCCATCGCGGTCGCCAACATCGACGAGGTGATCCGGCTGATCCGCACCTCGCCGGACCCGAACACGGCCCGCGAGGCCCTGATGGACCGCGACTGGCCAGCCTACGACATCGCGCCGCTGATCGCCCTGGTGGACGACCCGCGCCACCGGGTCGCTGAGGACGGGACCTACCGCCTGTCCGAGACCCAGGCCCGCGCCATCCTCGACCTACGCCTGCAGCGCCTCACGGCTCTCGGCCGCGACGAGGTCGGCGACGAGTTGAAGACACTCGCCGACGAGATCGCCGACTACCTCGACATTCTGCGCTCGCGCGTCCGCATCCAGGCGATCGTCAAGACCGAGCTGGCCGAGGTGCGCGCGCTCTTCGCCACCCCGCGCCGGACCGAGATCGTCGATTTCGACGGCAGCGTCGAGGACGAGGATCTGATCGCCCGCGAGGACATGGTGGTGACCGTGTCCCATGCCGGCTACGTCAAGCGCGTGCCGCTCTCGACCTACCGGGCACAGCGCCGAGGCGGGAAGGGCCGCTCCGGCATGGCGACCCGCGACGAGGATTTCGTCACCCGCCTGTTCGTGGCCAACACCCACACGCCGGTGCTGTTCTTCTCCAGCCAGGGCCAGGCCTACAAGGAGAAGGTCTGGCGCCTGCCCATGGCCGCCCCGAACGCCCGCGGCAAGGCGCTGGTCAACATCCTGCAGCTGCAGGACACCTCCGAGCGCATCACCACGATCATGCCGCTGCCCGAGGACGAGGCGTCCTGGGAGACGCTGGACGTGATGTTCGCGACCGCGAGCGGTAACGTCCGGCGCAACAAGCTGTCGGACTTCACCACGGTGAACCGCAACGGCAAGATCGCCATGAAGCTCGATCCGGGCGACCACATCGTCCATGTCGAGATCTGCCGGCCGGACCAGAACGTGCTGCTCACGACAGCGATGGGCCAGTGCATCCGCTTCCCCGTCGAGGACGTGCGCGTCTTCAAGGGCCGCGATTCCACCGGCGTGCGCGGCATCCTGCTGGCGAAGGACGACCGGGTCATCTCGATGACCATCCTGAACGCCTTCGACGCCACCGCCGAGGAGCGGGCCGGCTACCTGAAGATGCGCCGCGCCGTCACAGGCGAGGCGGAGGACGGTGTCGAGGCGGAGGCCGAGGACGGCGCCGAGGCCGCGGCGATCTCGCTCGACCGCTACAACGAGATGGGGGGCGCCGAGCAGTACGTGCTCACCCTGTCGGAGCGGGGCTTCGGCAAGCGCTCCTCGTCGTTCGAGTACCGGACCTCGGGACGCGGCGGAAAGGGCATCACGGCGATGCGGGTCAACGCCCGCAACGGCAGCCTCGTGGCATCCTTCCCCGTGGAGGCCTCCGACCAGATCATGCTGGTCACCGATGGCGGCCAGTTGATCCGCGTGCCGGTGGACGACATCCGGATCGTCGGCCGCGCCTCGCAGGGCGTGACGGTGTTCAACACCGCCAAGGACGAGAAGGTTGTCTCGGTGGAGCACATCGAGGGCGAGGACGAGGGCGCCGAAGCCGGTGCAGAGGGAGGCGAGGAGGCCTGAGGCCGCGCTCGCGTCGGCGCAGATGCGCAGCGGAGTCCTGCGCTGGGTCCCGGGTCGCATTCCGCTGTCGCTACATGCGCCCGGGAAAGGGTAGCGTTTCATTCTCGAGCGCGCCCTTTCCCGGACAGGTGGAGCATCAGCGGAACCTGATCCGGGATCCAGCGCAAAGAGCGCCGCGCCAGCGGCTCACCATGGCCCCGCTTCCGCCCCAGGTTCCGTCCGGCGCGAAAATGCTCTAGGTCGGGTCGCGATGACCCGCACCGCCCTCTATGCCGGCTCCTTCGATCCGGTCACGAACGGCCATCTCGACGTGGTCCGCCAAGCCTGTCGGCTGGTGGACCGCCTCGTGATCGCCATCGGCGTGCATCCCGGCAAGGCGCCTCTGTTCTCCGCCGAGGAGCGGGCGGCGCTCCTCACCGAGACCTGCGGGCCGGTGGCCCAGGCCGAGGGCGCGACGCTGGAGATCGTCACCTTCAACGATCTCGCCGTCTCGGCCGCCCGGCGCAGCGGTGCCGCGCTGTTCATCCGCGGCCTGCGCGACGGCACCGACCTCGATTACGAGATGCAGCTCGCGGGCATGAACGGCGCCATGGCGCCGGAGGTGCAGACCGTGTTCCTGCCGGCGTCGATTCAGGTCCGCCCGATCACCGCGACGCTGGTGCGCCAGATCGCCGGCATGGGCGGGGATGTCTCGCCCTTCGTGCCCGCCGCCGTGGCCGCGCGCCTCCGGCAGCGCTTCGCCGCCCATTCCTGAGACTGGAAGGTCCTATGAACCGACGCCACGCCCTCCTCGCGCTCGCCCTCACGCTGGGCACCGCCAACGCGGCCTGGGCCGCCGACGCCAACACCGTCTATCTCCAGACCAAGGACGGCCGGATCACCGTCGAGCTGCGACCGGACCTGGCGCCCAGGCACGTCAAGCAGATCAAGACGCTGGTCTCCCAGGGCTTCTACAACGGCCTGAAGTTCCACCGCGTCATCGACGGCTTCATGGCCCAGACCGGCGACCCGAAGGGCAACGGCACCGGCGGCTCCAGCCTGCCGAACATCCCGGCGGAGTTCTCGCAGACCGCGCAGTTCCGCCGCGGCACGGTGGGCATGGCCCGCTCGCAGGACCCGAACTCGGCGAACTCGCAGTTCTTCATCTGCCTGGGAGACGCGCCGTTCCTCAACGGCCAGTACACGATCGTCGGCAACGTCACGGACGGGCTCGACGTGCTCGACAAGATCAAGAAGGCCGCGCCCGGTGCGCCGGGCGGTGCCGTGCAGGATCCCGACAAGATCGTCAGCATGACCCTCGCCGATAAGGCCAAGTAGCGGCCGCATGCACGGCCGGCGCGCCGCCTCGATCCTGCTGCTGAGCCTGATCCCGGCGGCGGCGGCGGCCTACGATGTGCCCTTCTACGGCTACGCGTACGAGCCGGGGGGCGGCTATCCGTTGAGCCTGCCGCAGACCCTGCGCGCCACGATCGCGGTGCCGGTGTCGCGGATGGCGACGCGGCCTGCCGACACTTTGGCCGAACTCTATCCGGCGCTCGCCGCCTGCTGGCAGGCGCCGGTCGGGCTCGACCGCCCCAGCGGCGGGGCCGACGCCTTCGAGATCACCCTGCGGCTCGCGCTCAAGCGTGACGGCAGCCTGATCGGGCCGCCGCGCGTCACCTACGCCGCCGGCGTCGCGGGCGATCAGCGGACGACCCTGGTGCGCGGGACCCTCGACGCCCTGGCGCGCTGCACCCCGGTCCACATCACGCCGGGCCTCGGCCGGGCGATCGCGGGCCGGCCTGTGGCGCTCCGCTTCGTCTACCGCCCGCCGGCCTGACCGCCGGCGATCCCCTCAGGGCGCTGGCCGGATCCGGCGCGCGCCGATACAGTTCTCCCCAACCGGAAGGAAAGACATATGGCCGACAACGAGACCATCGTACTGGAGACCACCAAGGGCCGCGTCGTGATCGCGCTGCGTCCCGACCTCGCCCCGGGCCACGTCGAGCGGATCAAGACGCTCGCCGCCCAGGGCTTCTACGACGGCGTGCCGTTCCACCGGGTGATCGACGGGTTCATGGCCCAGACGGGCGACCCGACGGGCACCGGCTCGGGCGGCTCGGACCTGCCGGACCTGAAGGCCGAGTTCAACGCCGAGCCGCACGTGCGCGGCACCTGCTCCATGGCGCGGACCAACTTCCCGCACTCGGCGAACTCGCAGTTCTTCATCTGCTTCGACGACGCCCGCTTCCTCGACAAGCAGTACACGGTGTGGGGCAAGGTCGTGGAAGGCATGGACGTGGTCGACACGATCAACAAGGGCGAGCCGCCGCGCTCGCCGGACAAGATCGTGAAGGCGACCGTCGGCGCCGCCTGAAGCGGGTCTGAGAACGGGCCGCCCGTAGCCTTACGGGCGGCCTGATTCCGCCGCCGCCAGATCCTCCGGCGAATTGATGTTGAGGAATGGGTCCACCGGTTCGACCGGCCACGTTGCCGTCGCGGCCCCGTGCCGCGCGATGAAGCCGCCAACGCGCCGCTCGCCCCGCTCCAGAAAAGCCCGCAGATCGTCCCGCAGGGCCGTCGGCCAGAGGGCGATCGTGTAGTGCTGGCGTGCCCCTGACGCTGCCAGAGCGATGCCGTCGTCCGGAGCGGCTCCGAGCAGCCGGGCCACCAGATCCTCAGGCAGGAACGGCGCGTCGCCCGACACGCTCACCATCCGCGCGATGCCCTGCGCCGCCGCGTGCTCCAGCCCGGCGAGGATGCCGGCGAGCGGTCCCGGCTGATCCGGAACGGGGTCCGGCAGCACCGGCCCGGGAAACCCGGAGAACCGCGCCGGGTCGCCGTTGGCGCTGAGCGCCAGCCCCGCGCCGCATTGCGGCCCGAGCCGTTCGACCACCCGCTCCAGCAGCGTCCGCCCCCCGAGCCGCAGCAGCGGCTTGTCGCCGCCGCCCATGCGCCGCGCCCGTCCGCCGGCCAGGATCAGGCCCAGGACGGGCGGCGCCATCGCCTCACTCGAAAACGATCTTCGGGGCCGTGCGCCCGGCCGGCGCGCCGGACAGGTTCGCCCAGAGCTGAGCGGCGATCTCCCGGTAGACCTTGGCGTGCGGCCCGTCCGGGTCGGTGGCCACCACCGGCCGGCCGGCATCCGAGGTCTCCCGGATGGTCATGTCGAGGGGCACCTCGCCGAGGAACGGCACGCCGAGGCGCTGCGCCTCGATGCGCGCACCGCCATGCCCGAAGATGTGGGAGGCGTGGCCGCAATTCGGGCAGACGAAGGTCGCCATGTTCTCGATCACGCCGAGGATCGGCACCGCGACCTTCTTGAACATGGTCACGCCGCGCCGCGCGTCGATCAGCGCGAGGTCCTGGGGCGTCGAGACGATCACGGCGCCCGAGAGCGGCGTCGCCTGCGCCATGGTGAGCTGGGCGTCGCCGGTGCCGGGGGGCATGTCGACGAGCAGCACGTCGAGCTCGCCCCAGAGCACGTCGCGCAGCATCTGGGTGATGGCCGACTGCACCATCGGCCCGCGCCAGATCATCGCCGTCTCGGGCTCGATCAGGAAGCCGATCGACATGACCTTGAGCCCGTAGCCGACCATCGGCTCCATGGCCTTGTTGTCGACGACATTCGGCTTGCCCGAGAGGCCGAACAGCTTCGGCACGGACGGGCCGTAGATGTCGGCGTCGAGGAGGCCGACCTTCAGCCCCTGCGCCTGGAGCGCCAGGGCGAGGTTGCAGGCGGTGGTGGACTTGCCGACGCCGCCCTTGCCGGAGGCGACCGCCACGATGTGGCGCACGCCCGCGATCTGCGGCCCCTGGTTCGGCGGCGCGCCGGGCCGCGGTGGCGCGACCGGCGGCGGCGTCACGGGCCGCGGGGCGGCGCTGCTCTGGGCCGGATGGCTCTGATCTCGCTCGGAGGTGAGGCTCGCGAACACCCCCGAAACGCCCGGCATCTGCAGGACCCGGCCCTCCGCCTGCCGCCGCACCGGCTCGAAGCGCTCGGCCTCGCTGGGATCGACCAGGATCGAGAACATCACGCGGCTGTTCGGATCGACCACGACCTGGGACAGCCGGCCGGAGCCCGGCAGGGTGGTGCCGGCGGCATCGACGGTGACGCTGGCGAGCGCCTTCAGCACGTCGTCGCGGGTGATCGCCAAGATGTCCTCCAGCGGGCAAACAGGTATGCCAGTGCATGTAACCGAGCGGGCCGAGAACACCAGACCCCGGCCCTGCAATCGCTCATCGCGCCGAGCACCGACGTCCCTGCGGTCGTCCCCGCCGGGCGGCCAGCCGGTTCGCGTCAATGCGGGCGGGCAATGAGGTTGCATTCCTCCATGGGGCCGCGCACCACGCTCCCGTCGCCGCGCCTGTAAACTCCGTGGCGCAGGCGGCGGCAGCCGAGCGGGCCGCGCAGGCGCTTCACGCGCTCGACATGGACGCTGCCGGTGCGCCGGTTCGAGAAGTCATGGCCGCCGATGCGCACGCCCGGGCCGAAGCGCACCTCGGCGGCGGCCGGCAGCACGCGGAGGCCGGACCCGGCCAGCATCAGGAAGGCCGCTGCGCGGCCGATCACCCGAAGACGCGTCATCCGAACCTCCTCGCCGCGCGGGCAAGCTGAACCAACGGGAGACTGATCCGTTGTCGGGGCAGCCTTCAGGCAGGGCACCCCTCCGGAGACCCCGCCGGGACCGACACGACGCGTAGGAGACCACTTTCATGCATCAGGGCAACCACCGCGACCACGCGGGCGCGAAGAAGCTGTTCGAGCTCATCAAGGACGTGAAGATCGCCATGATGACCACCGTCGATTCCGACGGCACGCTCAACAGCCGCCCGATGTGGAACAACGACGCCGACGAGAACGGCGACCTGTGGTTCTTCACCAAGCTGCACTCGCCCAAGACGGCGGAGATCAGCCGGGACAACCAGATCAACCTCGCCTATTCCGACCCGTCGAGCCAGAACTACGTCTCGGTGGCCGGCAAGGCCGAGATCGTCCGTGATCAAGCGATCATCGACGCGAAGTGGAATGAGAGCCTGAAGACCTGGTTCCCGAACGGCAAGAACGATCCCGAGGTCGCGCTGATCCGCGTCCATCCGGAGAAGGGCGAGTACTGGGACAGCCCGAACAGCACGATGCTGCACCTCTACGGCTACGTGAAGGCCTCGCTCACCGGCGAGAGCCCCAAGACCGAAACCAAGAAGGTCGATCTCGCCTGAGGGCTCGGTTTCAGGCAGCACAGGTTGCGCGGGCGGTCTCCGGCAGGAGGCCGCCCGTCTTCTTGACGGGCGCAGGTTCGGCATGCGCTCTGCGCCTTCGAAGCGCGACAGAGTGCGAAGAGAATGCTCGATCTGGCGAAGCGGGTCTACGATCACAGCTTCCGCATCGACCCGATCGTGCGGTCGCTGCTCGATACCGATTTCTACAAGCTGCTGATGGCGCAGACGATCCTGCGCCGGCACCCCGACATCCAGACCACCTTCGGCATCACCAACCGCACACGGCGCATCCGCATCGCCGACGAGGTGGATGCCGGGCTGCTCCGGGAGCAGCTCGACCATGCCCGCAGCCTGCGCCTGAGCAAGGGCGAGATCACGTGGCTGCGCGGCAACGTCTTCCGCGGCCAGGGACGCATCCTCGGCCCGGAATTCGTGAGCTGGTTCGAGGGCTTCCAGCTCCCGGAGTACGAACTCGCCGTCCATGACGGCCAGTACGAGCTGACCTTCCACGGGCGCTGGATCGAGACCACCATGTGGGAGGTCCCGGCTCTGGCGATCCTCAACGAGTTGCGGGCGCGCGCCGTGCTGCGGGGCCTCGGCAAGCTCGACCTGCAGGTGCTCTACGCCCGGGCCATGACACGGGTCTGGGAGAAGATCGAGCGACTGCAGAAGCTGCCGGACCTGTCGGTGGCGGATTTCGGCACGCGCCGCCGACACGGCTTCCTGTGGCAGGACTGGTGCGTGCAGGCCATGGCGGAGGGCCTCGGCGGCGCGTTCCTCGGCACCTCGAACTGCCTGATCGCTGCCCGGCAGGAGGTCGAGCCGGTGGGCACGAACGCCCACGAACTGCCGATGGTCTACGCGGCGCTGGCCGAGGACGACGCGGCGCTCGCCGCCGCGCCCTACGCCGTGCTCGCCGACTGGCAGGAGGATTACGGCGGCAACCTGCTGGTGATCCTGCCCGACACCTACGGCACCACCGGGTTCCTGGCGAACGCGCCAGACTGGGTGAGCGACTGGACCGGGATCCGCATCGACTCGAAGGATCCGATCGAGGGCGGCGAGGAGGTGATCCGCTTCTGGCAGGCGCGCGGATGCGACCCCCGGGACAAGCTCGCGATCTTCTCCGACGGGCTCGACATCGACGAGATCGAGCGCATCCATGCCCGGTTCCACGGGCGCATGCGTATCGGCTACGGCTGGGGCACGCTGCTCACCAACGATTTCCGTGGCCTCCTGCCGGACGGTAAGCTCGATCCGGTCTCCATCGTCTGCAAGGTTACCGAAGCCGACGGCCGGCCAACCGTGAAGCTCTCCGACAATCCCACCAAGGCGCAGGGACCGGCCGACGAGGTCGCCCGCTACCGGCGGGTCTTCTCGGTGGGCGAGCAGGAGGCGCTGCCCGTGGTGGTGTGAGCCGGTGTCAGAGCCGGCAGGGTGAAACCCGCGGGCTGACGCGCGGTGACTGAATTCATTATCATGTCGGCCAACCGGAGCCGCCGCGGGCGGCCCTGTCTGGGAGAACGCCATGTCGATGAATCGCCGCTCGCTCATCGGGGCCGCGGGCCTCGCCCTCGCGACGCCCGCCCTGCAGGGCGGGCAGGCCGCGGACGCCGTGAAGCCGGCCGCGAAGGCGGCCCCGCCGCACGTCACGAAGATCCTCGCCCGGTGGATCCTCGGCTCGTCCTACGACTCGCTGCCCGATCCCGTCCGCCGCGAGGGCGTGCGCAGCTTCCTCAACTGGGTCGGCGTGGCGATCGGTGGCTCCCACCATGAGACCGTGGACGTGGCGGTCTCGGCACTGCAGCCGTTCTCGGGGCCGCCGCAGGCCGGGCTGTTCGGCCGGACCGAGCGCTTCGACATCATGAACGCCGCCTTCCTCAACGGCGTATCGAGCCACATCTTCGACTTCGACGACACCCACCTGAAGACGATCATCCACCCGGCCGGCCCGGTCGCGTCGGCGATCCTGGCCTACGCGGCGATGAAGCCGGTCTCCGGCAAGGATTTCCTCGACGCGCTGGTGGTCGGGATCGAGACCGAGTGCCGGATCGGCAACGCCGTCTACCCGAACCACTACGATGCCGGCTGGCACATCACCGGCACCGCGGGGGTGTTCGGAGCGGCGGCCGCCGCGGGCAAGCTGATGGGGCTGACCGAGCAGCAGATGGTCTACGCTCTGGGGCTCGCCGCTTCGCAGCCGGTGGGCCTGCGCGAGTCGTTCGGCTCCATGAACAAGAGCTTCAATCCCGGCCGTGCCGCATCCAACGGCCTGTTTGCGGCGATCCTGGCTGGGAAGGGCTTCACCTCGTCGGACGGCATGATCGAGGCCAAGCGCGGCTGGGCCAACACGATCTCCACCAAGCAGGACTGGTCCGAGATCACCGAGGGCCTCGGCACCCGCTACGAGGCGCAGCTCAACACCTACAAGCCCTTCGCCTGCGGTATCGTCATGCATCCGACGATCGACGCCGCGATCCAGATCCGCGACACGGACCACGTCAGGCCGGAGGACATCGCCCGGGTCGACCTCAAGGTCCACCCGCTGGTGCTGGAGCTGACCGGCAAGACCGCACCGAAGACCGGCCTAGAGGGCAAGTTCAGCATCTACCACGCGGCCGCGGTGGCCTTCGTGGAGGGCGCGGGCGGCGAGAAGCAGTTCAGCGACCGGGCGGTGAACGACCCGCGCGTGGTTGCGCTGCGCCAGAAGGTCGTCCCGGTGATCACCCCCGGCGTCGATCCCGCGCAGGTCGACATGACCGTGACGCTGAACGACGGACGGACCTTCCACCGGCACATCGAGCATGCCATCGGCAGCGTCGAGAAGCCGATGTCCGACGCGCAGCTGGAGGCGAAGTTTGCCGATCTCGCCGCCGGCGTCCTGCCGGAGGCGCAGGCCAAGCGGGTGATGCAGCTCTGCTGGTCGCTGCCCGAACTCAAGGATGCGGGCGACGTGGCCCGGGCCGGCGTAGCGGGGGCGTAACGGCTCCGTGACGTCCGCGGGATCGTTTTCGGTCCCCGTGCCGTTCCCCGTTCGCGAGGCGGCCGTCGCTCCGGCGGCGCCCCGCGCGTAGCGTTCGGAACCCGGAACACGGAATGGGCACGAGCACCCCGGTCGGGGTCGAATCGGCGGCGCGCCGCGGAAACCCCGTGATCCCACCGCCGCCGACACGCGTGGCAGCGGCCGAAACCCCGCGGGCCGCCATGGCATCGCCGGTGGTGGTCGGCGCCACCATCATCGCGGCCCTGTATTTCGGCCGCGAGATCTTCATCCCGATCGCGATCGCGCTGCTGCTGTCCTTCGTGCTGACGCCGCTGGTGAACCGCCTGCGGCGGCTGCGGCTGCCGCGGATCGCGGCGGTCGCCGTCAGCGTGCTCCTGACGGTCGGCATCGTGGCGGCGCTCGCGACCCTGATCGGCATCCAGGCCGCCGACCTCGCGGGCGACATCCCCCGCTACAGGGCGACGATCGAGCACAAGGTCGAGGGACTGCGCGACTCGCCCGTCGGGCACGCCACCGCGTATGTCGCCAATATCGGCCGCGCGCTCCACGGCGGCGCCAAGGAGGCGGGCAGCGCCGAGCCGCAGCAGCCGGCCCCGCCACCGCAGCCCAGCGCGGATCAGGCCCAGCCGGCGCCGCAGCCCGTCCTGGTCGAGATCACCGCGCGGCCTCCGGGTCCGCTGGAGATGCTATCGACCGTGCTGACGCCGGTGATGCATCCGCTCGCCACGGTCGGAATCGTCTTCATCGTTCTGCTGTTCGTACTGATGCAGCGCGAGGATCTGCGCGACCGCATGATCCGGCTCGCGGGATCGAGCGACCTGCACCGAACCACCGTGGCGATGGACGACGCCGCCCGACGACTCAGCCGCTACTTCGTCGTCCAGCTCGCCCTGAATGCCGCCTTCGGCATCGTGATCGGCATCGGCCTGTACGTGATCGGCGTGCCGAACCCGGTGCTCTGGGCGATCTTCGCGGCCCTGATGCGCTTCGTGCCCTATCTCGGGGCCGTCCTGTCGGCGCTGCTGCCGATGGCCCTGGCCGCCGCGGTCGATCCCGGCTGGAACATGACGATCGCCGTGGCGATCCTGTTCGTCATCCTGGAGCCGCTCACCGGCCAGGTGTTCGAGCCGGTCTTCTACGGGCAGTCGACCGGGCTCTCGCCCTTCGCAATCCTCGTCTCGGCCCTGTTCTGGACGTGGTTGTGGGGGCCGGTCGGCCTGCTGCTCTCGACCCCGCTCACCGTCTGCCTCGTGGTGCTGGGCCGCCACGTCGAGCCCCTGGAATTCCTGGACGTGCTGTTCGGGGACAGGCCGGCGCTGACGCCCGTGCAGAACTTCTACCAGCGGATCCTGGCGGGCGATTCCGAGGAGGTGCTGGGTCATGCCGAGCTGATCCTGCAGCAATGCGCCCTTTCGTCCTACTACGACGACGTCGTCCTCAAGGCGCTGGAACTCGCCGCCCGCGACGCGGCCCGGGGGGTGCTGACTGCGCAGCAGAAGGGGGCGATGCGGACTGCACTCGCCGAATTGATCGCCGATCTCGCGGATCGGAGCGATGCCGTCGAGGGCGCCTCCGGCGACGGGGCGGAGGGCGCCTGCAGCCCCGAGCCGGTGGGGCCGCCCCCGGAGGCGCTGCCCGCGGCCTGGACGCGCCCGGGCGCGGTCCTGTGCGTCGCCGGGCGCGGCTTCCTGGACGAGGCCGCCGCCGCCATCCTGGCGCAGATCCTCGAGAAGCGCGGGCTCGGCGTCCGCGCCGTGCCCTTCGCGGAGGCGGCCTCGGCACGGATCGGGCGCTTCGAGCCGGGTCCGGCGCGCATGGCCTGCGTGGTCTCCCTGGCGCTCGACGGTGAGCCGACCCATCTGCGCCGGCTGATCCGGCGCCTGAGGGACCGGGTTCCGGGCCTGCCGATCCTGATCGGCCTCTGGCTCGCCCAGGACACCGATTCCAGCGAATCCACCGGTTTCGTGGGTGCCGCACGGCGCGGGGCAGAGGCTGACGGGCAGGTGGGCTCGCTGCGCGAAGCCGTCGAGGCGGTGCTCGCGGCCGCGCAGGTGGACGTGACCGGGGACGCCGCGGCCGGTTCGGCGCCCGACCGCGGCGCGGACGCGGAATCGGGGGCGACCGGCCACCCGGCACCGGCCGTGGCATGAGCCAGGGGGGCTTGACGGGCGGGGGCGCGCCCCGGTTTCGTCGGGACCGGCCGGTTGGCCGGACGGCCTGCGGGCGGAACARGGAAGAGAATCGATGAGCGTCGTCGAACTCGGGCGGTTCATGGACGACCTCGCGGACGCGTCCGGGAAGGCGATCCTGCCGTTCTTCCGCGCCCAGTTCGGCTTGGACGACAAGGCCCGCGGGGGCGCCCCATTCGATCCGGTCACCGAGGCCGACCGGGCGGCCGAGGTCGTGCTCCGCGCGATGATCGCCCAGACCTTCCCGAGCCACGGGATCCTCGGCGAGGAATTCGGGTCCGAGCGCACCGACGCCGAATGCGTCTGGGTGCTCGACCCGATCGACGGCACGCGCGCCTTTATCGGAGGCTTGCCAACCTGGGGCACGCTCATCGGGCTGACCCGCAACGGCGCGCCGGTGCGCGGGATGATGCACCAGCCCTACCTCGCGGAGCGCTTTACCGGCGACGGGGCCAGCGCGCGCCTGCGCACGCCTGCGGGGGAACGGACCCTGCTCACCCGGCGCTGCGGAGATCTCGCCCAGGCGATCCTGGCGACCACGGATCCCCGGCTGTTCGCGGCCGGCGCGGAGGCCGAGGGCTTCCGGGCGCTCGAAGACCGGGTCCGGATGTCCCGCTACGGCGCCGATTGCTACGCCTACTGCATGCTGGCGGCCGGCCAGATCGACCTCGTCGTCGAGGCGGGTCTCAAGCCCTACGACATCGTCGCGCTGATCCCGATCGTCGAGGGGGCCGGGGGGCGGGTCACGGCCTGGGATGGCGGCCCGGCCGCCGGCGGCGGCCGGATCGTGGCGGCGGGCGATCTGCGGCTGCACGCGGCGGCGCTCAAGGTGCTGAATCCGTGACGGGCTCCGGAACACGGGACAGGGTGCGCCGCCGCGCAGGACGGTGCGCGTGCTGCTGAAGGCCCTCGTCCTGCTCACGAGCCTGATCCCCCGCACGGAGGCGGGGGCCGAGACCGTGTTGCGCGCCCTCACGCCCCCCGCGGCGGCAGTCGCGTCTCCGGACGCGGAGCCGCCGCGCTTCGATCCCGCGACCCGCTCCGTCTCCAACTGGCACGCGCAGACCGGCGCGCAGCTGATGCCGCGGGCGCTGGCGGTCACGGCCTCGCTGGCCGCGGACTCGCCCTACGTCGCCCGCTGCGTCCGGCTCAACAACGGCTGGTGCATTAAGTCCGCCCGCTGGCCCGGCGAGATCGGGGCCGACGGGGAGGGCCACACCGCCTTCGCCACCCTGGACGACGGCGCCGACGCGGCGGCAAGCCTGCTGCGGCGCTACTACCGCGATTACGGCCGGCGCACGGCCCTCGCCATCGTGCGCCGCTGGGCGCCGGCCGAGTGCCGGGTCGCGTCCGCGCCCGGGCGGCCGGGGAG
>NZ_JBFULS010000040.1:0-48885 GCF_054049775.1 Methylobacterium sp. P5_C11
AGGAGGAAATACTGGCCGGCCTTTCCGGCCAAGGTCGAAGGCTTCAGCCGTGATGGTGTGATGATCGCGATGTTCATGCTCAGTTCGCTCAGTTAAATCCGATTTCGAGGCCGTAACGTGCCGTCGGATCGGGAGAGTCGGAGATGGAACGCGATGACTCTCGCTGGAACGTTTGAGATTACAGAGTTCGCGAGGGTGCCTTCTGTCAAGTCGTGATTCGAAGTTCGAATTTCTGAGTGAAGGCACAAGAAGTCTTAATAATGTTTAAATCTCTGATATTAGAATACAAACGATCGAGATGCACTTGTGAGAATGAGGAAATAAAATACGACGTACTATATTCCGTCAATCCATCCTCTGTTGCCTGCATGCAACCTACGTCCGAAGAAATAGGGCGCGCTGTCTGGGTCCGGTCCGGGTATCGTGCGCCGTGTGCCGGGAATCGGTGGCCGAGGGGCTGTCGCGGACGAAACCTTTGCGCCGCTCGCGGCTTGGATCAGCGGCTCGAACCGGGCCGGATCGGGGTCGATTCTGCGCATGGCCAGCCTCAGCGTCGCGATCGCGTTCGGCGTCCGCCTGCTCCTCGTGCTGCTGTTCCTGCCGTTCAGCGCCCTCGACAAGATCCTGAACTTCAGGGGCGCGGTCGGGCAGGCGCGGGAGGCCGTGCACGCCACCGCGCCCGCGACGGCGCTGATCCTGGTCGGGCTCTGCGTCGAGATCGGGATGTCGCTCTGCATCCTGACGGGGACCGCCGACCGGGCCGCCGCGTTCGTGCTCGCCGGCTATTGCGGCCTCACGGCCCTGCTGTGGAAGCGGTTCTGGCGGCCGGGGGATTTCTGGGTCGGCGGCAAGGGTCGCGAACTGTTCTGGGACTTCCTGAAGAACATCGCGCTGGCGGGCGGCTTCCTGCTCATCACGTTCGGCACGGGGGCCGGCACGGTCCAGGACTTCCTGGCCGAACCCCTCGGCTCCACGCATCCCTACGCGATCGCCGATCGGGCTCGGCCGTAGCCGAGCCCCGGGGGGGCAGGTTCTCAGGCCTTCGGCACGGTGGCTTCCATCGAGGGGCGGCGCTCGAAATCCGCGTACCATGCCGCGACCGCCGGACGGCCCTCCCGCCACGCGAGGTCGGGGAAGCGCAGATCCAGGTAGCCGAGGGCGCAGGCCATCGCGACCGCGCCGATATCCAGCGCCGGCATGCCGGCGACCAGGGCCTCGAACCGGTCCAGCGCCGACCGGATCTTGCCGATCTGGCCGGCCTCCCAGGCGTCCCAGCGCTGGGGCTCGGGGCGCAGCACGCGCTCGTAGCGGGTGAGCAACGCCGCATCGAGCAGGCCGTCGGCGAGCGCCTGCCGGGTCAGCGCGTCCCAGCGGGCGGCGCCCTGGGGGAACAGGTGCGGGCCGGCCGAGAGGCCGTCGAGATACTCGCAGATCACCCGGCTGTCGTAGAGGGCGGTGCCGTCCTCCAGGACCAGCGCGGGGATCTTGCCCAGCGGGTTGTGGGCGGCGACCTCGGGGGAAGGTCCGGTCGGCGACGCCCCGGCGGCCGTGACGGCGATCCGGTCGATCAGCCCGGTCTCGTGGGCGAGGACCAGAACCTTGCGGGCGTAGGGGGAGGCGGGGGAGTAGAGCAGCTTCATCGGACCGTCCCGGTTGATCGTGGCGCCGGGACCTTGCACCGATGCCACCGGGAATCCAGCCCCGGCGCTCAGACCTTCCGGGTCATTCCGGACCCGGCATGAACCGCCCGAGACCGGCTCAGGCGTTGTGCCCGCATCCGCTCGCGCCAGGTGAGGATGCCGGTCGCGGCCCGATCCAAGAGGAACATGCACAGGCTGCCGATGATGGCCAGCACGCAGACGGCCCCGATCAGGACCCCCCAGATCCCGGGGGCCGGGATGATCATCAGGCACAGGAGGCCGAAAACGGCCGCGCCGGGTATCCACTTCGCCATCGCGCCGCCTGCCTGAACCAGAACTGTGTCGCTCGGACCTTGCCTAGGCTGAGACTCTTAAAAGATCCCGGTCGCACAGTGTCGACCCGAATTTTTCTGTATTCAGGGAGCGAAAATCTGGATTGCTGGGTTTATAGAGTGTAAATCAACCTCTCGGATCGGCGGCGATCGCGCACCGTACTGGCTCAGGTCGCCAGCCCGGTCCGCATCGGGTGCCCGCGGCACGCCTTCGTCGACCGACGGCGGCCCGGATCGCGCCCGGCCGGTGACATCCCGCATCCGCTGTCCGTGGAATCGGACGCCGGCCCGGCCTGCGGGCTTCTCCTCCGGGGCCGAATCGGCGTATCGGAGGATCAGCCCATCGCGACGATGCGGGAGAGACCGGGATCTTCCCAACAGAGGGGACCCGGCGCCGACGGAGCAACCGCCCCGGAAACTCTCAGGCACCGGAACCGTGTCGTCAGGGCGATCTGGAGAGTGGTGCAGCGGGCGTGCCCGTGGGCACCCGCCGAAGGGGACGTCCGTGCTTCGCCTCGCCAGGGCTGGGCCGGATCAAACTCTCAGGCACCGGGACAGATGGGGCGCGCAACCGGCCGACCGCTCGCGGACGGCCTCCACGCGTCCACGTCCCGGAGTCCAATCCCATGACCCACATCGCCGTGATCGGCGCCGGCATCACCGGCGTGACGACCGCCTACGCCCTCGCCCAGCGCGGCTACCGCGTCACCGTCCTCGACCGGCAGCGCTACGCCGCCATGGAGACCTCCTTCGCCAATGGCGGCCAGCTCTCGGCCTGCAACGCAGAGGTCTGGAACAAGCCCTCCACGGTGATGCAGGGCCTGCGCTGGATGATGCGCCGCGACGCGCCGCTTCTGATGAATCCCAAGCCCTCCTGGCACAAGCTGACCTGGATGGCCGAGTTCGTCCGCGAGATCGCCCATTACCGGGAGAACACCGTGGAGACCGTGCGGCTGGCGCTGAAGGCCCGGGAGGCCCTGTTCGCCATGGCCGGGGCCGAGGGGATCGACTTCGACCTGAAGACCCGCGGCATCCTGCATTTCTACCGGGACCGGGCGGGCTTCGAGAAGGCGGTCGGCGTCAACGCCCTGCTGCGGGAGGGCGGCCTCGAGCGCTACGCCGTGACCCCGGAGGAGATCCGGGCGATCGAGCCGACGCTCTCCGGGACCTACCACGGCGGCTTCTTCACGCCCTCCGATGCCACCGGCGACATCCACAAGTTCACCCGGGGGCTGGCTTCCGCCTGCGCCCGCAAGGGCGTCCGCTTCGTCCAGGACGCCGACGTCGCGACGATCGCGCCGGGGGAGGGGGGCTACGCCGTCCGCTGGCGTGAAGCGGGCCATCCTGCCGGGGCGCTGCGGATCCTGCGGGCCGACGCGGTGGTGATCTGCGCGGGCTGCGCCAGCCGGCATTTCGCCGCGATGCTCGGGGACCGGGTGAACGTCTACCCGGTGAAGGGCTACTCGATCACCGTGAACCTGCTGACCCCGGAGGCGCAGCGGGCGGCCCCCGAGGTGAGCATCCTCGACGAGGCGGCCAAGATCGTCACCAGCCGGCTCGGCGACGCGCGCCTGCGGGTCGCCGGCACCGCCGAGTTCAACGGCTTCAACCGCGACATCCGCCACGACCGGATCCAGCCGCTGGTCGACTGGACCCGGGAGYAGTTCCCGCGCGTCGACACCGACCGGGTGGTGGCCTGGAGCGGCCTGCGCCCGATGCTGCCGAACATGCTGCCCAAGGTCGGCCGCGGCCGCCGGCCCGGCGTCTTCTACAACACCGGCCACGGCCATCTCGGCTGGACCCTGGCGGGCGCCACCGCCGAGATCGTCGCTGGGGCGATCGCCGCCGAGCACGCCCCGGAGCCGGCGGTCCTGCCGCTCGCGGCCTGAGGATCCCGGGTTCCGAAGGGCGCCGGGCCTTCGGCGGGTCGTCAGGGCTTAGCCCTGACGAGGGGGGCCTCGGCCGCCCCAGTCCGGATCGCGGCGCGCCGTCCCTGCCCCGAGAAGGGAGGCGCGCCGCTCAAGATTATTTTGTATTATCTTCCCGAGCCGCCCCGGAAACCGAGCCGCGATGTCCCTGTCCCCGGCCTATCTCGACCCCGCCACCGGCGCGACCTACCCGATCGAGACGCCGCGCTGGCGTTCCGAGACGGGCGGTCCGCTGATGATCACCGACCTGCCGGGGATCGGCCGGGCCGAGATCGACACCGGCACCCGCTCCCTCTGGCGCTACGCCGCCGCGCTGCCGGTGGTGGTGGCCGATCCGGTCTCGCTCGGGGAGGGCTGCACCCCGCTGGTGCGCCGGCCCTGGCGGGGCGGCCACGCCCATTTCAAGCTCGAATGGTTCGCGCCCTCGGGCAGCTTCAAGGACCGGGGTGCCTCCGTGATGCTGTCGATCCTGCGTCAGCAGGGGATCGACGCGGTGCTGGAGGATTCCTCCGGGAACGGCGGCGCCGCGGTGGCGACCTACGCGGCCGCCGCCGGGATGCGGGCCAAGATCCTGGTCCCGGCCTCGACCTCGCCGGCCAAGACCGTGCAGATGCGCGCCGCCGGCGCCGCGGTCGAGCTGGTGCCCGGCACCCGCCAGGACACCGCGGACGCCGCGGTCGGCCAAGCGGAGTCGATCTTCTACGCCAGCCACAACTGGCAGGCCCATTTCCTCCAGGGCACCAAGACCCTCGCCTACGAGCTGTGGGAGGATCTGGGTTTTGCCGCGCCCGACGCCGTCATCATCCCGTGTGGCGCCGGCAGCAACATCCTCGGCTGCGACATCGGCTTCTCGGAGCTGCTGCGCCGGGGCGCGATCGCCCGCCTGCCGCGGCTCTACGCGGTCCAGCCGGCCCATTGCGCGCCCCTGCATGCCGGGTTCGAGGCCGGCGCCTCCGATTTCGTGCCGGTCACCCCGCGCCCGACGCTGGCGGAGGGCGCCTCGATCGCCCAGCCGGTGCGCGGCCGGGAGGTGCTGGCGGCGCTCCGCCGCTCCGGCGGCGGCACCGTGGCGGTCTCCGAGGAAGCCATCGAGGCGGCCCTGATGGAGCTCGCCCGCTCGGGCCTCTACGTCGAGCCCACCTGCGCCATGGCGACGGCGGCGCTCACCGATCTCACCGCGCGCGGAGCGATCCGGCCCGACGAGACCACCGTGGTGGTGCTCACCGGCACCGGCATCAAGGCGACGCCGCGCATCGCCGAACTGCTGGGCCTCGCCCCGTGACCCACGCCCGCTGACACGCGATCAGGAGGACACACCATGCGCAACAACATCCCCGCCAGCGTCGGGATGCCGGTCGAGGAGGTGGATACCCCCTGCCTGATGGTCGACCTCGACGCCCTCGAGCGCAACATCGACAGGCTCGGCCGCTTCATGACGGAGCACGGCCTGCGCCACCGGGCGCATGCCAAGACCCACAAGTCGTCCGACATCGCCGTGATGCAGATCGAGCGGGGCGGGGCCTGCGGCGTCTGCTGCCAGAAGGTGAGCGAGGCCGAGGCGCTGGTGAGCGCCGGCATCCGCGACGTGCTGGTCTCCAACCAGGTTGTGGCGCCGAAGAAGATCGAGCGCCTCGCGGCGCTCGCCACCCGGGCGCGGGTACTGGTCTGCGTCGACGACCTCGGCAATGTCGACGACCTCTCGGCGGCGGCGGTCAAGTTCGGCGTCACCCTCGAGTGCCTCGTGGAGATCGACGTCGGCGCCGGCCGCTGCGGCGTCGCGCCGGGCGAGCCAGCAGTCGCGATCGCGAAGAAGATCGCGGCGGCGCCGGGCCTCAGCTTCGCGGGCCTGCAGGCCTATCAGGGCAAGGCGCAGCACGTGCGCGACTACGGCGAGCGCAAGGCCCTGATCCAGACGGCGATCGACGAGACGCGGCGCACCGTCGACCTCCTGAAGGCCGAGGGGCTCACCTGCGACATCGTCGCGGGCGCCGGGACCGGCAGCTTCGCCCTGGAGGGCGGCAGCGGCGTCTACAACGAGCTGCAATGCGGCTCCTACGTCTTCATGGACGCCGACTACCAGCGGGTGAAGGACGCGGACGGGCGGCCGATCGCGGAGTTCGAGAACAGCCTGTTCATCTACACGGCGATCATGAGCAAGGCGAAGGCGGACGTCGCGATCTGCGACGCCGGCCTGAAGGCGCAGAGCATCGACAGCGGCCTGCCGGTGGTCTTCGGCCGGGAGGACGTCGCGTACATCAAGTGCTCGGACGAGCACGGGGTGATCAGCGATCCCGGCAACGTGCTGAGGCTCAACGAGCGCCTGAAGCTGATCCCCGGCCATTGCGACCCGACGGTCAACGTCTACGATTGGTACGTGGGCGTGCGGAACGGCCGCGTCGAAGCGATCTGGCCGGTCACCGCCCGCGGCATGACCCTGTAGGGGTTTCCGAAGGGCTCTGGCCCTTCGCCGGGGTGTCGGGGCGGCGCCCCTACATCGGGCTCTGCCCGACACCCGCAAAGGGTCTCGACCTTTTGAAACCATGACTTTGGAGATCGTCACGTCATGCGCTTCATCGCGGAAGAGGAATCCGCCGCCCTGGTCGATCACGCCATGGCGTTCGCGGCGGCCCGGGAGGCGCTGATCGCCGCGGTGGCGCCGGGGACCACCCTGTTCCCGGCGGTGCTCGGCCACGGCTCGGAGCCGACCAACCGGTTCTCGATCAAGTCGGGCGCGACGGCCGACTATGCCGGCCTGAAGGTCGGCTCGTTCTGGCCCGGCAACCCCGACCGGGGCCTGCCCCGGCACAATTCGGTGATCCTGCTGTTCGACCAGGCTGTCGGCCGGGTCGACACGGTGATCGAGGCGGGCCGCGTCAACGCCTACCGGACCGCCGCCGCCGACGCTGTGGCGGCCAGTGTCCTGGCGCGGCCGGATTCGGCGGTGCTGGCGGTGTTCGGGGCCGGCAACCAGGCCGAGTTCGAGTGCGCGGCGCTGGCCCGGATCCTGCCGATCCGGACGGTCCTGGTCGTCGCCCGGGACGCCGCCAAGGTCGCGGGGCTCGGTGAGCGCCTGGCGGGGCAGGGGGCGTCCGGGCTCGACGTGCGGGCGGCCGCGCCCCGGGAGGCCTGCGCGGCCGCCGACGTGATCGTCACGGCGACGCCCGCCCGCGCGCCGCTGTTCGAGGCCGCCTGGGTCCGCCCCGGCACGCATGTTGCCGCCATGGGGGCGGATGCGAAGGGCAAGCAGGAGCTGCCCCCCGCCCTGCTGGAGCGGGCGGCCCTGTTCTGCGACCTGCCGGAGCAGTCGCGCGCCATCGGCGAGTTCCAGCACGCCTCCGCGGGCGCCCTGGCCGGCCTGCGGGCGCTCGGCGACGTGCTCCGGAGCGGGGAGGGGGGCCGGACCGATCCGGAGGCGATCACCGTGTTCGATTCCTCCGGCATCGCCCTGCAGGACCTGACCATCGCCCGGGCGATCCTCGCCAAAGCCGACGCGCGCAGGTAGGGGAGGCCGGCGCCGGCCCTCCCCCGCACCGGCGGAGGACGGCCACGCATGCAGGACAGGCAGATCCGGGTCATCGGCATCGGCACCGGCGATCCCGAGCACCTGACCCTTCAGGCGGTGCGGGCGCTCGCCGACGTCGACGCGGTGTTCGTGCTCGACAAGCGCGCCGAGACCGCCGATCTCGTCGAGATCCGCCGCCGGATCTGCGCGGCCCATATCGCGAAGCCCCATCGGGTCGTCACGGTCGAGGACCCGCCCCGGGAGCGCCGCCCGGCCGATTACGGCGGCACCGTCGCGGCCTGGCACGCGGCCCGGGCCGAGCGCCTGGAGGCGGCCTTCGCGGCGGATCTCCGGCCGGGGGAGGTGGGGGCGATCCTGGCCTGGGGCGACCCCGCCCTCTACGACAGCGTGCTCCGCATCCTCGACCGCATCGCCGCCCGCGGGCGCGTCGCGTTCACCCGCAGGGTGATCCCCGGCCTGACGAGCGTGCAGGTGCTCGCCGCCCGCCACGGCGTGCCGCTGAACGGCATCGGCGGGTCGGTGCTGATCACCACCGGCCGGCGCCTCGCGGCGGGCTGGCCGGTGGACGTGGAGAGCGTCGTGGTGATGCTCGACGGCGAACCGGCCTTCGGCCATCTCGACCCGGACCTGACGATCTACTGGGGCGCCTATCTCGGCGGCCCGGACGAGATCCTGCTCGCCGGCCGGCTGGGCGACGTGGGCGACGGGATCCGCCGGGTCCGTGCGGAGGCCCGCGCCCGCCACGGCTGGATCATGGACATCTACCTGCTGCGCCGTGACCGCGCCGCCACGGACAGGGCCGGCGAACCCGCTTAGACCGCGGCCATGCTGCGCCTGCGGGACTACCAGCGCGCCAGCCTCGACGCGCTCTCGGCCGCTTGGGGGCGGGGAGGGGCGGACGCGTCGGCGCCCGGCCACCTGATCGTGCTGCCTACCGGCGCCGGTAAGGCGCTCGTGATCGCGGCCCTCGCCCGGGAGACCCTGGCGGAAAACCCCCTCGCCCGGGTGGCGATCGTCACCCACAGCCGCGAGCTGGTCGCCCAGAACTTCTCGGAACTGACCCGCGCCTGGCCGGAGGCGCCGGCCGGGATCTTCTCCGCCGGGCTCGGGCGGCGGGAGGCCGACGCGCAGGTGCTGGTCTGCGGCATCCAGTCGGTGGCCGACCGGCTCGACGCGGTGGGCCCGCGCGATCTCGTGATCGTCGACGAGGCCCACCTGATCCCCCGCGCCGCCGACACCCGCTACGGCCGGTTCCTGTCGGGCCTGCGGGCGCGGACCCCCGGGCTGCGCGTGGCGGGCTTCACCGCGACCCCGTACCGGCTCGATTCGGGCCGCCTCGACGAAGGCGAGCACCGGCTGTTCTCCGGCATCGCCTACGAGGCCGACACGTTCACGCTGATCCGGCGGGGCTTCCTGGCGCCCCTCGTCTCCAAGGCGACCCTGACCCAGCTCGACGTCTCGGGGGTCGGCCGGCGCGGGGGCGACTACATCCCGGGGGAACTGGAGGCGGCGGTCAACCGCGACTGGATCACCCGCGCGGCGGTGGCGGAGCTCGCGGAGTACGGATGCGGGCGCCGGGCCTGGCTCGCCTTCTGCGCGGGCCTCGCCCACGCGGAGGCCGTGCGCGACGCCGTGCGGGCGGAAGGCTATGCCTGCGAGACCGTCTCGGGCGAGACGCCGCGCCGGGTGCGCGACCGGATCGTTGCGGCGTTCCGGGCGGGACAGATCCGCTGCCTGACCTCGGTGGGCGTGCTCGGGACCGGCTTCAACGTGCCCGAGGTCGACTTGGTGGCGCTGCTGCGCCCGACCCGCAGCACCGGGCTCTACGTGCAGCAGGTCGGCCGGGCGCTCCGCTGCGCCCCCGGCAAGGCCGACGCCCTGATCCTCGACTATGCCGGGCTGGTGCGGATGCACGGTCCCGTGGACGCCGTGACCGTCCGGAGCGCCACCCAGGGCTTGGGCGGGGCAGGGGCCTCGCGCGCCAAGCCCTGCCCCGGCTGCGGAGCCCTGATCGCGCTGAACGCCTCCACCTGCGAGGCCTGCTGGACCGAGCCGGAGACGGACGCGGACGCGGAGGCTCCGCACGAGGCCGCGGCCGACGACGAGCTGGCGATCCTCTCGGCCGACCCCGGATTGCCGGATTTCGAACCGGCCGGCCCTGCCCCCGCGCCGGAGACCGGCGGGCACGGGGCGGCCTGGCATCCGGTCACGGCCCTGAACCTGGAAGCCGCGCCGGACGGGGTCGACCTCGTGCTCGGCTGGCGGGACGGGGTCGCGCAGGCCCGCTGGCGCGTGCGCCTGCGGCCGGAGCGCAGGGGCTACGAGCGGGAGAAGGCGGTGTCCTGGTGGCGGGGGCTCGGCGGCGGGCGTGACGCGCCGATGACCGCCGCAGGTTTCCTGGAGCACGCCGAGACCCTGACCCGACCCGCGGCCGTCCGCGTCCGACCGGGCCGCATGTCGGAGCAGATCGAGTGTCGCACCCGCGACGGCCGGATCCTGGGCGAGCGCCGGACGCCCGGTCCCGACGCCTGACAGCGTCTCTTCCCACAGCGCGTCCGCAGGCCGTCGGAGGCGCGGGAACGGGGAGGGGGCTCGCACCGCCCTCGCCCGGTCTCCCTGGAGACGCCTTCCGGCACCGAGATCGGCCGCGCCGGCGGGGTTGGCCACAGATCCGGCCAGGATCCCTGCTATCCATCGGGCCGCTTGGCATGCCGGCCCCCTCGCCCGGCCCGTTTCGAGGCTTGAGTTCCATAATATATCTTATGCGAATTCCCGGTGCGGGCTCGGGACCGGACGAGGGCTGTCGTGCCCGGATTGAAAACGGCCCTGGCCACCCCCGCAAAACGGCACCCTGTCCGCCCTCCCCGCTGCAAAGCGCTCGCTGGCGCTCCGCAGGCGGGTGACCGCGGGCCTCACGGCCGCATCCGCCGAAGGAAGGCAGAGCATCCTTCGCACCGTCGGCTGCAGCCTCTGCGTGCCTGGCCAGGGCCGATGCCATGGCCTCGGCTTGCTTCAGGCGCAAGCGGTCGAGCGAACCTGCGTCGTCCCGGTCGGGCCGCTCCGAGACCCGGCCGCGCGTCTCGGAGGACGGCCGGTACGAGAAGCGCCCCAGGGAATCGGCCACCGCATCCGCACGTTCGCCGGGGAGGGCTGCAGGATCGGCCTCGGCTCCGGACCTGTCGGCGTGGTGCGCCGTCTCCAGCGCGACCCGGTGGCCGTGCTGCAGCGACAGGCCGAGCCGGCCTTCCGGAAACGTGGCCGCCCCGCCCTGCCCCATCTCCTTCTCCGTCAGGTGAAGGCGTGGAAGGTGTTCGGCGGGGACGCCACGCCGGCACTTTACAGGCGTCGGCGGGGCGAACGCGGAGGCGTGCCATGATGGACGTCCCGCAGGTCGCGGCGCGCGCCGCCTGGGCCGGCGTCAGGTTCCGCTTCCGGCCGCCGAGGTCCGCGGCGGCCCGCCGCCTTTTCGCAGAACCGGAAACGGACGCCTTTCCAGACGCTTGGGGCGGGTTGGCCCATCCCTGCCCCGCCCTATCCTGGCACCCAGCCGAGGTCTTCCGACACGCGCCCCGGCATAATCTGACACCGGCGGCGGTCGTAAGGCTCGGTCATGCTGCGGGGGGCGGATGAACCGACCGAAGGCCCCTGCCCCGGCTGTCAGCCAACGTTCCAATAAGGCGCAGACCGGCCAGATGACGTTCACCACCGCCATGTGCTGCGGGTGGCGGATCGCCTGCACCGACAGCAGGAGCGAGCCGGCAGCCCCTGGCAGGAGGAACGCGACGGAGAGGGCGTGGAGCCAGCCCGGGTGGCGAAGGCGGCACTCAAGGGTGCATTGCCAGCATCCAGACGGCCATGGCGACCATCATCACGTTCTCGGTGAGCGAGACGAAGCCGAGCGGCACCTTGCTCGACCCGCCAACGCAGGCACACGTGATGTCCCGCTTGTCGACGTAGACCGCCTTGAACACCGAGACCGCCCCGACCGAGCCGATGAACAGGGCCACCGGGATCGAGATCCAGTTCAGGGCGCCAGCCACCATCAGCACGCCGGCGATGCCTTCGAGGAACGGGTAGGCGTAGGCGTAGCGCACCCAGCGCTGGCCGAGCAGGTCGTAGCCCAGGAACATCGAGGAGAAGCTCTCCACGTCCTGCAACTTCAGGAGGGCGAGCACGCACATGCTGAAGGCGATGAACCACGCGGCCGCGCGCACCGTCAGCGGCGTGCCGTAGGCGGCGTAACTCGCCGCCAGGGCCATCAGCGCCGTCATCGAGAACACCGCGATGACGGGCGTGTAGGTCGGCGTGTCCGGGTCGCCGGCGGGCTTGCCGAAATGACGCTGCAGATCGTCGAAGCCACCGACGCGCGCGCCGTCGATGAAGGTCTGCGGCGTCGACTTGACGTGGTGCTCGGCCTTGAAGCGGTCTGTCTCCTCGCGCGTGGTCAGCCAATGGTCATCGACCGCGAAGCCCTTGCGTTCGAGGAGGTCCTTGGCCTTCAGGCCGTAGGGACAGGTGTGTTCGGGGGTGACCATCCGATAGAGGATGGCCTTCCGGGCGGCTTGCATCTCGGTCTCCTGCGGGAACGGGGGCTGCATCGGGGAAGCGGACCGGGACCTCGCTGGCCGGTGGTCCCGGCGACGGCGGCTACTTCCCGTGCCGCTTGAGCCACGCCTGCATGTCCGCGATCTCCTTCTCCTGGTCGTCGATGATCGTCTGCGCCATCGCCTTGGTGGCCGGATCCTTGGCGTGCTTCAGCGCAACCTTGGCCATGGCGACCGCACCCTTGTGGTGCGGGATCATGTGCGTGCGGAAGTCGACGTCGGCGTCGCCGGTGTAGGGGACGTCCATGTCCTTCATCATCGCCATGTCGGCGGCCTTGAACGCCTTGGTCGAGGCGTCGTCCTTGGGGTCCGGCTTCATCGAGCCCATCGAGTCCGTGTCCTTGCCGGACAGGGAGCCGTGGTCGTGCAGGCCCTGCGCGAGGGCGGCGCCGGCCAGCCCGGTCGACAGCAGGGCGGCGGCGAACAGGGTGCGGAGGCGCGTCATGGATCTTGCTCTCTCGGTGGGGATCAGTTGAACTCAGTTGAACTTGCCGCTGGCGGTCGCGCCGTCCGGACCGGTGAGCTGCACGGCGCCCTTGGGGCCGTCGCCGAGCGCCGCCGCGGCCTTGCCGGTGAGGCGGTTGCCGTCGGCGGGCTCCAGCGGGACCCGGGTCGGCTTGCCGCCGACGACGAGGATGGCGGTCCCCTTGAAGCCGGCCGCGGGGACCGGCCTCTGCCTCTCGTCGGACAGGAACACGTCGACGGTCTCGCCCTTGGCGACGAGCTCGACGTGGAACAGGCCGGCGTCGGTCACCCGGCCGCCGTGCCGGCCGGCGGTCTCGTGGGCGTAGGCGGCGGTCGCGGCGAGCAGGCCGGCGGCCAGGGTCACTCTCGATAGGATCACGCTCTCGTCTCCTCTGGGGTCAGTAGGCCTCGGCCGGGCGCGGGTGCGCGCCGTCCGCGGAGGGGTGGGCCGGCGTCTCGGCGTGGAGGGCGCGCAGCCGCTCCAGCGGCTTGCGGCCGAAGCGCAGGAACAGGACCGGGGTCAGGACGGTGTCGAGCAGCGTCGCGCTGACGAGCCCGCCGAAGATCGTCACCGCCACCGGGTGCAGGATCTCCTTGCCCGGGCTCGCCGCGTCGTAGAGCAGCGGCACCAGGGCGACGCCGGCCGACAGCGCCGTCATCAGCACCGGGGTCAGCCGCTCCAGGCTGCCGCGCACCACGAGGTCGGCGCCGAACGGCACCCCCTCGTGCAGCGACAGGTTCAGATAGTGGCTGATCTTCAGGATGCCGTTGCGCGCCGCGATGCCGGTCAGCGTGATGAAGCCGATCATCGACGCCACCGACAGTGGCTGCCCGACCAGCCACAGCGCCGCCACCGAGCCGATCAGCGCGAGGGGCACGTTGCCCATGATGATGAGGGCGAGCGCCGCCGACCTGTAGCGGCTGAACAGGATGGCGAAGACGAGGGCCAGGGACAGGCCGGACAGCAGCGCGATGGTCCGGCTCGCCTCCTCCTGGGCCTGGAAGGTCCCCTCCAGGCTGGTGAAGAAGCCCGGCGGCAGCGGCTCCTTCGCCACCGCCTCGCGGATGGCTGCCACGACGGTGGCCATGTCGCTCCCGCCGTCCGTGTTGGCCTGCACCACGATGCGCCGCCGGGTGTTCTCGCGCAGGATCTGGTTCGGGCCGTCCGTCTCGCGGATGTCGGCCACCTGGCGCGCCGGCACCCAGCCCGAGGGCGTCTCCAGTAGCAGGTCGCCCAGGCCCGCGGTGGTCCGGCGGTCCTCGGACAGGCGCAGCACCACGTCGAAGCGGCGCACGCCATCGACCACCGTCGAGAGCACGCGCCCGTTCGAGAGGCGGCTGATCTGGTCGACGACTGCGGCCGGCTGGACCCCGTAGAGGGCCGCCCGGGTGTAGTCGACGCGGACCTCAAGCTGCGGGATGCGCACCTGCCGCTCGACCTGCAGGTCGGTGAGTCCCGGGATCGCGGCCATCCGGTCGCGCAGGGCGTTGGCCACCCGCCGCAGGGCGTCGAGGTCCTCCCCGTACACCTTGAGGGCGATCTCGGCGCGTACGCCTGACAGCATGTGGTCGAGCCGGTGCGCGATCGGCTGGCCGACGTTGACCGCCACCGGCAGGGCCGCGAGGCGCCCGCGGATGTCGGCGACCAGCGCCGCCTTCGGGCGCCTCGCGCCCTCGTCGAGGGCCACCTCGATCTCCGAGGAATGGACGCCCTCGGCATGCTCGTCGAACTCGGCCCGGCCGGTGCGGCGGCCGACCGCCTTCACGCCGGGGATCTCCAGCAGCAGCTTCTCCGCGATCAGGCCGACCCGGTTGCTCTCGGCGAGCGAGATGCCCGGGTTGAAGGTCATGTTGACCGTGAAGGAGCCCTCGTTGAACGGCGGCAGGAAGGCCCGGGGCAGGTTCCAGGCGGCGATACCGGCCGCAACCACTGCCGCCGCGACGGTCCCGACCAGCAGGGCCTGGTGCCGGAACGCGATCTGCAGCAGGGCGGCGTTGCCCCGCTTGAGCAGCTTGAGAAGGCGGCTGTCGTGCTCCTCCAGGTTCTTCAGGCCCGGCAGCAGCAGGGACGCCAGCACCGGGGTCAGGGTGATGGAGGTGAGCAGGCTCGCCAGGATGGAAATGATGTACGCCTGCCCGAGTGGGGCGAAGAGCCGACCCTCGATGCCCGAGAGCGCGAAGAGCGGCACGAACACCAGGATGATGATCAGCGTCGCGTAGACGATGCCGGAGCGCACCTCGTTCGAGGCCGAGACCACCACCTCGAAGACCGAGCGCGGGTTGCCCGCTCGCCGGTTCTCGCCGAGCCTCCGATAGATGTTCTCGACGTCGACCACCGCGTCGTCGACGAGTTCGCCGATGGCGATGGCCAGCCCCCCGAGCGTCATGGTGTTGATGGACAGCCCGAACAGGTAGAACGCCACGGCCGTCGTCAGCACCGAGACCGGGATGGCCAGCAGCGAGATCGCCGTGGTGCGCACGTTCAGCAGGAAGGCGAACAGCACCACGGCCACCACCAGCACGGCCTCGACGAGGACGCGCTCGACGTTGCGGATCGAGGTCTCGATGAAGTCGGCCTGGCGGAACAGGACCTGGTCGGCCTTGATGCCGCCGGGCAGGCTCGGGTTCAGCTCCTTCAGCGCTGTCTCGATGCTGCGGGTCAGCCGCACCGTGTCGACGCCGGGCTGCTTCTCGACCGAGACGATGACCGCGGGCTTGGCCCTGTAGCCGGCGTCGCCGCGCTTCGCCTTGGCGGCGAACGACACGTCGGCGATCTGGCGCAGGTAGACCGGCGCGTCCTTGACCGTCGCGACCACGAGGTTGCGCAGGTCGTCGAGGCTCATGGTCCGGCCGATGTTCCGGATCAGGTACTCGCGGGCGTTCTGGTCGGTGAAGCCGCCGCCGGCGTTGGTGCCGAACTGCGCGAGCGCGGTCTCGAGCTGCGCGTTGGTCACGCCGAGCGCGCGCATCGCCGCCGGGTTCGGGCTGACCCGGAACTGGCGCACCTCGCCGCCGATGGGGATGACCTGCGCGACGCCCGGAATGGTCAGCAGCCGCGGGCGGATGGTGAAGTCCGCGATCTCGCGCACCTGCATGGGGGTCGCGGTGTCGCCCGTGACCGCCACCAGCAGGATCTGGCCCATGATCGAGGAGATCGGCCCCATGACCGGGGTCACGCCCCGAGGCAGCTGATCCTGCACCAGCGCCAGTCGCTCGGCGACCTGCTGGCGGTTGCGGTAGATGTCCGTGCCCCAGTCGAACTCGACGTAGGTGATGGACAGCCCCACGCCCGAGACCGAGCGCACCCGGTTCACCCCGGGGAGGCCGTTCATCCGGGTCTCGATGGGGTAGGTCACGAGCTGCTCGACCTCCTGGGGGGCATACCCTTCGGCCTCCGTCATGATGGTGACGGTCGGCTTGTTGAGGTCAGGGAAGACGTCGACCGGCAGCTTGGTGGCGGCGAAGGCGCCGTAGAACACCAGCACCGCGGCGAGCGCGAGCACGAGCAGGCGGTTGCGGACCGACTGGCCGACGAGGAACGTGAACATCGGGGGCCTCCTCAGCGCACCTGGTCGAGGAGCTCGGCGCCCTGGGTCACGATCCGCCTGCCCGGTCCGACCCCCTCGGCGACCAGCACCCGGCCGCCGTCCAGCGGCTCGACGCGGACGGGTCGCGCCTCGAAGCGCTCGGCGGTGGTGTGCTCGTAGACGACGTCCTGCCCGTTGCCGGCGCGCACGACCGCCGCGCGCGGCAGCGCCAGCCCGGCCTGCTCGCGGTCGGTGCCGGCGAGCACGGTGACGAGCTGCCCGACCCGCAGGCCCGAGGCGTCGCCCTGGATCGCGAACTGCACCGGGATGGCCTGGTTGCGGTCGGCGAGGCCCGAACCCTGGTAGGCGAGCTTGAGGGTGCGGCCGTCGGCGAGCCGCGCCGTGGCGTCCTGCGCGGGCGTGAGGGCGTCGAAGCTCAGTGCCTCGACCCAGAGGCGGGCCGGATCGACGATCTGGAAGACCATCTGCCCGGGGCTGGCCATCTGGCCCGCCACCGCCGCGGCCTGGGCCACAACCCCGTCGACCGGCGCGACAAGCGGCTCCGGCTGCTGCCGGATCTTGTCGAGGGCCGCGCGCCGGTCCTGAAGGCCCTTGAGTTCGGCCTGGGCGTCGTCGAGCTGGGTCTGGGCCACGGCCCCCGTCAGGGCGAGGCGCTTGTACCGGTCGACCCGGCGCTCGACGATGGCGATCTGCTGATCGAGGTCCCCTTGGGTCTGGCGCATGTCGGAGACGTCGACGGCCTGGATCGGCGGGGTGACCGTGGCCAGAACCTCGCCCTTGCGCACCCGCGTGCCGAGGCGAGGGAACAGCCCGGAGGGCGGCGGCGACAGGCGGCCGCCGACCGAGGACTGCACGACGCCGCTGGCGTTGGGGTCGGGGATGATGCGGCCGGGCAGCGCGACCGAGCGGTGGAAACGGCCCTGCTCGGTCATGACCGTTCGCAGGACGAGCAGGCGCTGGGTGGGCTTGGGCACGAAGACCGAGCCGTCGGGCAGGCGCTGCGCCAGGTCCGACGAGGCGGGCGCGCCCTGACGCGGCCCGGTCAGAGCGGCCCCCTGCACGGGGGCGCCGTGATCCGCGTCGTCGTGCGCGAAGGCGGCGGTGCCCAGCACGAGGGTGATGCCGAGGGCGGCGAGCGCCACCGCCGGGACGCTACGGCGCCCCCGGGCGAGCCCGGTCACGAGCATGCCGAGCAGGAAGGCGACGGCGACCGCGCCGACCAGGGTCGGGTCCTTCGCGCCGAGGCGCTCGCGGACGCGGCGGGCGATTGTCGAGACGCGCGACGTCACGGACTGTATCGACGCGGGCGTCGCCGGGGCGCCTCCCATCGTCGCCTTCCCGTCCGGAACGGTGACCGAGACCGCGAGGACGTCGACGTCCCCGCCCACCGTGACGGTGGCGGTGAACGCGTGCCGCCCGGGCTTGGACAGCCACGGGGCCGGCAGCGCGTAGCCGCCCTCGGGCGTGGCAGTGGCGGTCCTCGGACCCTCCGGCGTCTCGACCTCGAGCGTCGCACCGGTCACCGGCTCGTTCGTCCGGAAGCGGTCGAGGAACAGGGTCAGGGTACCGTCGCGCGGGACGGCGACGAGTTCGAAGGCGTCGGTGAGGGCCTCGCCGCGCGGGGCGATGGTCTTCGAGACGGGCGGCTGGCCGGCGCCGTGGTCGTGGCCCTCGTGGGCGCGCGCGGGCTCGGCCAGCACGGCGGCCAGCAGCGCCACCGCGCCGAGGGCGGCGGCAGGACGGATCGGCATGGGAACGGTATCCTCGCGGTGGGGATGCCGGGCGCGGCCACGGGCGGGCGCACCTCGGGCCTCGCGCGCCTCAGGCGCGCCTCATCTCACGCGCGGGTTCGTGGGGGCTCTGGCAGGGTCTCGGGGCCGCGGCCGGCGCGGCCGGCGACGTCGCGCGGGATCAGCGTGACGGTCCGGAACAGGGACGGCGAGAGGCCATGGGGTCCGGTGAGGATTGCGGTGGCGCAGCAGGCCATCGTCCCGCAGCAGCGGGTCTTGCAGCCCGGGCGGCAGCAACCGTCCTCGGTCGGCTCGATGCGCGCCGCCTCGGCGGTGGCGCGCGCGACCCTGGACCACGCGGGCGCCTCGGCCCGGAATGCGGGCTTCGCCGGCACAACCACGGTGTCGGCGGCCGCCGTGACGGCCTTCGGCTGCGCCGCCACGGGATGGCCGTGGTGCGCGTGGCCCTCGTGGGCCTGGACGGCGGACGGCGCGACGTAGGCGATGATCGCGAGGATCATCGCCGCCATCAGGCGCAGGATCTGCCGGTCGGGGCTCATGGGGTCAGGATTATACCGGTTCGGGTGTCGGGACCATGTCCGCGCGTGGGACGTGAATGCGGACGGGGAGGTTAGGTTTCCGGCCCGCAGCCTCAGGCCGCCGCGCGCAGGGGCTCCGCCGGGTAGCCGGCCGACGCGATCGCGTGGGCGATCCTCTCGGCCGTTCCGACAGCGCCCGACACGGTCACGCGCTTGGTCTCCAGGTCGACCGTCACCCGGGCGCCGGGCTCGATGGCCTCGACGGCGCGGGTCACGGCCTTGGCGCAGCCGCCGCACTCCATCGTGTCGACCTTGAAGCGGATCATGACGCTCTCCTTCGGATGACGTCCCGACAAGATGGGGCTTCCCACCGTGGGAAGGTCAAGCCCTCCGAACGCGTGGAGTCCCGAGGATCCGGGCTGCCGCGTTCCCCGGCGGCGCCGCGCCCAGGTTCGCCGGCCTCACGCGTAGCGGATCAGCCCTGCGAAGCCCTCGTCCATGTGGTCCTGGTGGTGGCAGTGGAAGAAGGTCGCGCCGGGGTCGTCGGCGACGAAGTCGACCTCCGCCTTCGAGAAGCGCGGCAGGCTGATCGTGTCCTTCATCAGCCCCGACATGGGCTGGTCGCCGACCTTGGTCACCTCGAACGTGTGGCGGTGGATGTGCACCGGGTGCTCGTCGCCGCTATGGTTGTCCATGACCAGGCGGTAGCGCTTGCCCCGTTGCACCGTGAACAGCGGATCGGTGTCGGGCCAGGACTTGCCGTTGATCGTCCATCGGTTGTAGCCGCCGCGGCCCCCGGGGATCTTCTCGAACCGCAGGGCGATGGTCTCGTCCGGCGCGGCCGCCGCCCCGGCCCGGGCGAAGGCGGCATAGCGCCAGTCGTCCCGCTGTGGCCTGATCCAGTGCGGCTCGCCCTGCCGGTTCGCGTATTCGACGACCACGCCCATGCCCATGCCGCGCGCGTCGTCCTTGGTCGAGCCGAGCACCCAGACGCCGGGGTTGTTCATCGCGACGATGACGTCGGCGCGCTCCGCCACGTCGAGCTTGAGCACCTCGACGGCGGCCTGGACCGGCACCGGGTTGCCGTCGAGCGCGATGACCTGGAAGCGGTGGCCCGGCAGGGCGAGGGAGATGCCCATGCTCGCGTTGGCGTTGAGGATGCGGAACAGCACCCGCTCGCCCTCGCGGACCCGGACGGGCTCGCCGTGGCCGAGCATCCGGTCGCCCAGYGTCGCCGAGCGGTACATCGCCTCCAGGCCGTTGTCCGGCGGCGGCCCCTTCCTCATGTCCTGCATGCTGACCCAGTGGCCTTCCCAGGTGTGGGATGCCAGGAGCACCTCGCGGTCGTAGCGGCCGGGGTCGCCCGCCGCCGGCTCCACGATCAGGAAGCCGAACTCGCCCGAGTAGGTGCTCTTCGTCAGGTCCTCCATGGCCATGGCGTGGCTGTGGTACCAGCGCGTACCGGAGGGCTTCGGCGTGAAGGCGTAGACCAGCGACCCGCCCGGCGCGATGATGGGCGAGCCTTCCTCGATCGCGCCGTCCTGCTCGGGCGGGAGGTGCAACCCGTGCCAGTGGACGAGGTTGGGATAGCCGCTGTCGTTGACGACGTTGATGCGGACCGGCTCATTCTCCTTCAGGCGCAGGACCGGCCCCGGGACGGCGCCGTTATAGGCCGTCGTCCGGATGACCTTGCCGGGGGCGATCTCGTGCGAGACCGGCGCGATCCGGATGGTGTGGTCCGCGCCCGCCTCCGCGGCGTGGCCGGAGGACGACGGGAGCGCGAGGCCGAGCGTCGCGGCTCCGCTAGCGCCAAGGACCTGGCCAAGGACTTGGCCAAGGACCTGGCGACGGTCCGGGTGAGGCATGCGGACGGGCATGGTGGCGTCCTTGTCGCGACGGGGGCGGGACGGGCCTGCGAGGGCGCCTTGTCCCGGCCCCTCGTCCTCGATATCGAAACCCGATACCGCAGGAAGGCTCACCGATCCAGGCGGCTGCGACAGCATGACGGACCGGTGCTCGATGGGGCGCCGGGGGAGGCCGTCCTGCGAGGGACGCCGAACCCTGGACGTCCGCGAACCCCCCTCCGCCTGCCGAGACGGACCGAGACGGACCATGGCCGATGCTCCCCCGACCGCTGAGACGCGGCGTGCCGACGAGGCGTCGGCTGGCCCTGCCGGCTCCGTCGGCGAGGTGTTCCTCGCCTTCCTCAAGCTGGGCCTGACCGCGTTCGGCGGCCCCATCGCGCATCTCGGCTACTTCCGCGACGCGCTGGTCACCCGGCGGCGGTGGCTGGACGAGCGCGCCTACGCCGACCTGGTGGCGCTCTGCCAGTTCCTGCCCGGGCCGGCTTCCAGTCAGGTCGGCTTCTCGCTGGGCGTCCTGCGGGGTGGCGGGCTTCTCGGCGGGCTCGCCGCCTGGGCCGGGTTCACCCTCCCGTCGGCCCTGCTGCTGCTCGCCTTCGCGTACGGAGCCGCCGCGCTGTCCGGCCCGGTCGCCGACGGCGCGATCCACGGCCTGAAGCTCGTCGCCGTCGCCGTGGTCGCGCAGGCGGTGTGGGGCATGGCCCGCTCCCTGGCGCCGGACCGGCCGCGCGCCGGCATCGCGGTGGCGGCGCTGTTCCTCACCGTGTTCGTGGCCGGCTCGGTCGGGCAGCTCGCGGCCATCGTCCTCGGGGCCGTCGCCGGCCTCGCCCTCTGCCGCGCGGCGCCGCCGGGTCAAGCCGGGCACCTCGCGTTCCCGGTGTCCCGTCGGGCAGGGGCTGCGGCGCTGATCGCCTTCGCCCTGCTCCTCGTCGTGCCTCACCTCCTCGCCGCCGGCCTGCACGCCCAGTCCCTGGCCCTGTTCGACGCCTTCTATCGCTCCGGCGCCCTGGTGTTCGGCGGCGGCCACGTGGTGCTGCCGCTGCTGCAGGCCGAGGTGGTCGCCCCGGGCTGGGTCGGCCCCGGCACCTTCCTCGCCGGCTACGGCGCCGCCCAGGCCGTGCCCGGCCCGCTGTTCACCTTCGCGGCCTATCTCGGGGCCGTCGCCGGGCCGGCACCCCACGGGGCGGTCGGTTCGGCCATCGCGCTCGTGGCGATCTTTCTCCCGGGGCTGCTGCTGGTCTACGGCATGCTGCCCTACTGGGACGCGTTCCGGACGCGTCCGATGGCCCAGGCGGCCATGCGCGGCACCAATGCGGCGGTGGTCGGCATCCTCGGTTCCGCGCTCTACGAGCCCGTCTGGACCAGTGCCGTCGGCAACCCCCGCGATGTCGCGGTGGCCGTGCTGGCCTTCGTGCTGCTCACGGTCGGTCGGGTCCCGCCGTGGATCGTCGTCGCGCTCACGGCCCTGGGCGGCGTCGCCCTGGCCCTGCTCTGACCGGCCCCGCCGCCAGGATCCAGTCCGCCTTGCCCGATCCGGCCGGGGCTCGAGGCCTGCGATGACGGGGATTGCGGGCCAGGTCGCGGGCCGGGGGCGGCACGCAGTCCCGACTCCGACCGGGAGGCGGCTTCCGAGCGGGCCGATGCCGACCTGTCCGAGGTCGGGCACCGGCGCAGGCCGATCGGCGACCTCGGGGTCGGCGGACCGGGCGAAGGACGAGACCTGTCCCGTCGCGCGCGACGGCGACGGTCAGGGATTCGAGGTGCCCCGCCGGTCGGGTTCCTCGCGCGGCAGCACCTCGTGGAACAGCTCGCGCATCCGCTCGCGCGCCAGGGCGAGGGCCTCGCAGCCCAATACCGTCGCGCGGTAGATCCGCCGCTGGCTGCGGCCGGCCCGTTCCATCCGTGAGGTCAGGTACCCCCGGCGCTCCATGGCGTGCAGCATCGGGTAGAGGGTCCCGGCGCTGAGCGTGTAGCCGTGCCGGCCCAGTTCCGCGATCATCCACTGGCCGTAGAGGTCGCCCTCGGCCGCGTGGTGGAGGATGTGCAGCCGGACGAAGCCAGCCAGGAGATCCTGGTGTTCCATGTGACCAAGGTCGCGGATAACCCGGCGCGAGGAACAGGGCAAAGGTCGTGCGCACCGGGTTCGGCAGGCTCTCGGCCGCGCGCCGGCGGGGCGATGCCGGAGATCCTGCCGTCGCGGAGGACTGTCGGTCAACCGGCCCAGCTCGACGCGCTCTCTGCCTGTGTGGCCGCGGGATGATGGAGGCCTTCCCAGCCGAGCCAGCCCGTGTAGAGGCCGACCAGGACGATCAGGGCGGCCGAGGCGTAGGGCGCCTGGCGGGCGAAACCGCCGAATCCGGACCAGCGCGAGGCGACGTGCCTGACGCTGAGCGCCGCGATGACGCCGGCCGAGACCATCGTGAGCGCCAAGCCGATGCTGAAGCAGACGACGAGCGCGAATCCCAGGCTGAACTGCTTGAGCTGGATGCAGAGGAGCAGGACCGTGATGGCCGCCGGGCACGGGATCAGGCCGCCGGTCAGGCCGAACAGGACGATCTGACCGGTCGTCACCGGCCGGCCCGCGAAGCGGCGGCGGATGTCCTGGGCATGCGCCCTGGCATGGGCGTCGTCCTCGTCGCCCAGGTTCATGTGTCCATGGTCGTGGTCGTGCTCTGCGAAGGCAACCTCATGGGTCTCGGCGCCGGCCGGCCCCTTCAGGTGCAGGCGCGCCGTGAAGGCGTGCGGCTCGGGGACGGTCTCCAGGCTCTCCAGGACGTCGCCCCCGTTCGCGAAGGCGAACGTCTGCCGGCCGCCATCGGGCCGGACCGTCTCGACGGTCATGGTCCCGGGGGCCGGCAGCGCGCCCCCCTCCGCCCGCACCCGCCAGCGCGGCGGCACGCCGTCCTCGAACAGTTCCAGCGTCAGGATTCCGGCTTCGGTCGCGACGCGTCTCGCCTCGTCGTGATGGTGGTGATGGTCGTGGTGCTGCGCGCGCCAGGTGCGCCACGCCATCCAGAGCGCGATGCCGACGATGGCGACCGCGGAGGCGAGCTGGAAGTACGGCTCGCTCGCCGCGCCGCCCCATTCCTGGCCGACGTACTGCCCGCCCAGCGCGATCACCCACACGACCGCCGTGTGCGAGAGCGTGGCCGCGAGCCCCAGCAGCACCGCCTGCGTCACCGTGCCCCGGACCGCGATGATGAAGGCGGCCATCATCGTCTTCGCGTGGCCCGGCTCCAGGCCGTGCAAGGCGCCGAGCAGGATCGCGCTCGGCACGAACAGCCACGCATGCGCGGTCCCCTGCTGCAGCAGGTCAGGCAAGGAGGTCATGGGATCTCGTCACTTGAGGTAGGTCCGCACCACCTCGATCAGCTCGGCCGCGCCCCGGGCGCGCTCGGCGTCCGGCTCGACGTCCGGGTTCACGACGTGGTGGCGGATGTGGTCTTCCATCAGCTCGGCGGTCAGCCCGTTGATGGCCCCGCGCATCGAGGCGACCAGCATCAGGACGTCGGCGCAGCCGAGCTCGGCCTCCAGAGCCCGCTCGACGGCTTCCGCCTGTCCCTTGATCCGGCGCACCCGCGCCAGGAGCTTGGTCTTGTCCTTGATCGTGTGGGCCATCGGGGGCTTCCTCGTCGTCGTGATATATAGGGGGGTACCCTATATGTGTCGAGCGGTTGATGGTCCTCGTGACGTGCGGAGCCCTAACATGAAGAAGGACGACCCCTGCATCGGGGTTTGCCAGTGGGACGGGCGCACCGGCTGGTGCCTCGGTTGCGGCCGCACGGTCCTGGAGATCCGCGCGTGGCGGAAGATGGCGCCCTACAGGAGGACCGCCCTCGTTCGCGACCTGCCGCGGCGGATCCGGCAGATCACCGGCGTACGGGCCGGGACGGGTGCCGACGGGTCCTGAAGACCCTCGTGCGGAGCGGCGGCCGCAATGCGTGACGCGGGCGCCCGTCGGGCCTCGCGCGCACTATCGAGAGCCTGGCGATCGCGATGGACCGGACGTGACGGTGGGAGAGGTGGACGACGACCGCGCGGGTGAGGGCGCCTGCGCGCCACCGCGCTGTCACCCGAGGCAGGCTCCCCCTGCCCTGTCTGACGGCTGCTGCCCCGGGCGGTCGACCCGACGCAGGACCGAAACGCCGGCCGGCCGGACCCCGGCCCGGGTCCTGGGTGCGGACAGGACGTCCGGTCAGGCGCGGACCGGCACCACGGAGCCGCGATAGCGCGTCCGGATGAAGCCCGCGACCTCGGCCGAAGTCAGGAGGTCGACGAGGCGCAGGATGCGCGGATCGCGTGCCAGCACCTCCGTGGTGACGAGGACGTTCGCGTACGGATTGCCGTCCGCCCGTTCCAGCGCCAGGGCGTCCCGGGCCGGCGCCAACCCCGCCTCCAGCGCGGAGTTGCCGTTGATCACCGCGAGCGCCACGTCGTCGAGGGAGCGCGGCACCTGCGCCGCGTCGATCTCGACGAAGCGGAACGCCTTCGGGTTCTCGGCGATGTCGTCGGTTGTCGCCAGGATCCCCTCCCCGCCCGGCCGCAGGCGGATCAGGCCGTTCTCCTGGAGCAGCTTCAGGCTCCGGCTCGCGTTCGACACGTTGTTCGGAAGGGCGATGACGCCTCCCTTGGGCAGGTCGGCCAGCGCCTTGGCGCGTCGACTATAGAGCCCGAGGGGCTCGACATGCACCGTGGCCACCACGGCGAAACGGATCCCCAGCGCGGCTTCCTCGGCCCGCAGGTAGGGCACGTGCTGGAAGAAGTTGGCGTCGGCATCGCCGTCGCGCAGCAGCGCGTTCGGCCGCAGGTCACCGCTGATCTCGATGATCGTCAGGGGAAAGCCGGGGGCAAGGGTCTCGCTCACGAAGCGCAGGATCTCCGCATGGGGCACCGAGGATGCCACGACGCGCAGGGGCGGCCCGGCCGCACGGGCCGCCCCCCCGACAACAAGGCTCAGGGTGCCTGCCAGGACGAGGCGGCGGGACGGGACACGCATGAGGCCGGCCAGATGGTTTGCGCGACAGCGGAGGAGGCCAAGTTTTATTCGATGTGAAGTCAAGATCAAGAAAATGAATGCGTCGATTTTTCCCCTGAACGCAGGCGTAAATCCTGCGGTCGAGCCGACGAGGGGTAGGTTTTTACGGGAGACCATCTTCGCTGAGTCGATCGTCCACTTTGCCCGGACGCTCCCTCGTCGGTGTCCCGTGGGCGTGTGGACGGTCCCGCCGGGTCGATGTCGGGACCCGGCGCCGACGATGCTACAGGAACCGCGGCCGCAGCCGGCCGAGGAGATCCCGGCCCGGGAAGCGGGCGGGCGGCATCCGCAACGCCGGCGCGGGCTCATCCCCCGGAATCGGTCCTTCGGCGAAGCGCGCCCCGGCGGACCAGAACGCGTCCCGGTTGGTGCCGATCATGCCAAGCCCGACGGGCTCGCGCGTTGCCTCGGGCCGCAGCCGCCCCGCGGCCCAGACGCGCTGCCAGCAGCCGCGCTGCGACAGGTCCGCATCCCGCCAGCCGAGCCGCGCGTAGCCGGCCGCCGCGAAGACCCGCGTCCCGGAAAAATCCTCCGGGATCCACACCCAGCTCGAGAACACGTGGACCGCCTCGCTTCGGAAGCCGGCCGGGTCGACCGCCCGGGTGTAGGCGCTCAGCGCTTCCTCCCGGTGGCGGCCGACATGGCGGCGCAGGCGGCCCGGCAGCGCCAGCGCCTGCGGGAAGGCTGTGGCGTCGAGGCGGCTCGGCGCCGCCCCGCGCACGAGCGCGTAGGCGCCGTCCACGAGGTGCATCCAGGGTTCGAGGTCGACCTCCCAGGCCTGCTCCACCGGCGCGAACCGGCGGACCCGTCCCGCGATCAGGCGGTCGGCGACGCGCCGGGCCGGCTCCGGACGCCAGTCCGGTCCGGCCTCGGTGACGCGCAGCAGCGTCGAGGGCCCGTGCGCCCAGACCGCCTCGGCCAAGCGGGCGAAGTCGGCCTCGGCCTCGTCGCGGCCGACCTTGCGCACCAGGATCTTCGAGCCGTCGGCGAGGTCGTCCAGCAGCTTGCCCTTGAGATGGGCCAGCCGGCCGTATTCCCGCTCCAGCAGCAGCTCCGGGGCGATCGAGCCGGCCGGGTGCCCGGTATTCGCCCAGATGTTGTAGGCGCAGCTGTGACAGTAATAGGTGCCGCCCGCGCTCACGGAGAGCCGCAGGTCGCCCGGCACGCCGAAATCCGAGAACCCGCAGCGCAGGCCGCGGATCAGGTCTTCCATCGGCGTGTAGGAGAAGCGCAGCAGGCCGGAGGGCTCGACGCCGCCGTAGCGCTGCACGAACCCGAACTCGCAATTGTCGCCCAGGCTCCGGAAGGCGTGGAGCCGCTCGGCGAGGATCGCCGCCGCATCCCTGATCCCGGTCACTGCATCCGCTCTGTCTCGCCCAGCCCGTCGCGCGCAGATCGCGACGGCGCGGGACATTTGTCCAGTCCCGGCCGCGGCGCGTGCCGCGCCGCGCAGGCGTTCATTGGGTCATCGGCACGTCCAGCCGGAAGCAGGCGCCCCGCCCGGGGGCGGGCGTCGTCAGGCTGCCGCCGAGCTGGCGCGTCAGGCTGCCGATCACCCGCATGCCGAGGCTCTTCGAGACGCGGCCGATCTCGAACCCCGCCGGCAGCCCGACCCCGTCGTCGGCCACCTCGACCACGAGGGTGTCGAGCTGGCGTTCGGCCCGGACCCGGATCTCGCCCCCCTCCGGGTGGGTCGCGGGCGGGTAGGCGTATTTCAGCGCATTGGTCACGAGTTCGTTGACGAGGAGGCCGATCGGGATCGCCCGGTCGGCCGAGATCCGCTGCGGGCAGGCCGTACAGGCGAGACGCAGGCCCGGCGCGCCGCTGTCGAGGTTGGCCACCAGCTTCTCCAGGAAGGGCGCGAGGTCGATTTCGCCCGGGACCCCCTCCCCGTCATCGGCCGTCCCGTCACCCTCCCGCCAGAGCTGGTCGTGGACGCCCGCGATCGCCTCGACCCGGCTGCGCGCGTCCGTCAGGGCCGCCTGCACGGCGGGCTCCTCGGCGGCGCGGGCCTGGAGGGCGAGCAGGCTCGCCACGATGGCGAGGCTGTTCTTGACCCGGTGGCTCATCTCCCGGGCGAGCAGGTCCTGGCGGGCCAGCGCCGCGCGCAGCAGGCTCTCGGTGCGCTGGCGCTCGATGGCGCCGCCGAGCAGGTTGGCGAAGCCCTGCATGAACGCGATGTCGGCCTCCGCGAACATGCCCTCGCGGGTGTCGTCCACCTCCAGCACCCCGAAGGCCCCGTCCCGGTTCTCGATCAGCACGTTGATCGCCCGGCGGATGCCGTGGTCGGCCATGAGCTGCGGCGTGCGGAACCGGGTCTCATCGGCGAGGTGGTTCGAGATCACCGGCCGGCCGGTCTTGAGGGCGAAGCCCGCCGGGGAGGCGAGGTCGGCCCCGACCCGGGCCTTCCCGATCACGTCCGGCCCCCAGCCGACGCCGGCCCGCACCAGCAGCGTGTCCGCACCGCGCCGGTATTCCAGGGCCTTGCAGAACTCGGCGCCCATGCCCTCGGCGCACAGCTCCGCCGCCCGCTGCAGCAGGTGGTCGACATCGGTGCCGCGGAGGGCCTCGACGCCGAACTCCGACAGGATCGCCTGCTGGCGCAGGCGATAGTCGAGGTCGTGGGGTTCCGGTCCACCGGCCATCTCGGGGCTGGGTTCCACTTCGGTCTGGTCGGTGTTCGGCATCATGCGGGCGGCAGAGTAGCAAAAAGGCGGGGCTCGGGCGACGCGCGGCCGCCGCGACGGTCGCACCCGTCGTCGCACCCCTGGCGGCCGCCGGAGCCGTCGCCCCCGCAGGGCGTTCGTCCGTCGAACCCGACCCGGGACCGGTGCGCGAGGACAACCATCATGGCCGACGACGTGAACGCACTCTCCGACAAGGCTCTCTCGATCCTCGCCTTCGCGGCCTATCACCGCCTCGTCAGCGGCGAGAAGGTCACCGCGGTGATCCGCCGGGACGGCGCGGGCCACGAGGCGGATTCGGAGGGCGTCCAGGAGCTGGAAGGGCGCGGCCTCGTGACCGCCGGCGCGACCCAGATCGACCTCGGCGAAACCGCGCAGGCGGCGGTCGAGACGATGGTCGCGGCCCTGCGGGGGGCGGTCGGCCGCTGAGGGCCTGGTCCTCAGCCGTCGACTGGGCGCCTGAAACGGTCAGGCGCGTCGCGACGGCTGCGAAGGCGCGCCGTCGCCGTCTGGCCTGCTGAAAGGCGACCGCGCGTCTCCGTGACAGGAGGCCGATAGCCAAGCGGTCTGGCCGCGTGCCTGCGGCATCCCGGCCGTGGACACCCGGGAACGCCCCTGCCCCGGCCCGCTTGTTCCCGCATCCACGAGGGAGACGCGCATGACCGCCAAGGCGAAGGTGAAGACCGGGGACGATGTCACCTACAAGTGGGGCAAGGGCAGCGTCTCGGGCGAGGTGACCAAGGTCCACACCCAGGACGTCGAGAAGACCATCAAGGGCAACACCGTGAAGCGCGCGGCCTCAAAGGCGGAGCCGGCCGTGGAGATCAAGACCACCAAGGGCAAGACGGTGCTGAAGTCGACTTCGGAAGTGACGGTCAAGTCAGCATAACCGCGCAACCGGCACGGACCGTGAGCTTGCGCACATCGCCTCCCGGTTGAGGCCTCGCCGAGGGCCGGGCGGCGGCTATCTGTAACGGTTCCAGCCTTCAAGCCGGGACCCCCGCATGACCATTCCCCTCAGGCTCACCCTGAACGGGCAGCCGCGCGAGATCGCCCTCGACGATCCACGCGTCACCCTCCTCGACCTCCTGCGCGAGCGCCTCGGCCTGACCGGTGCCAAGAAGGGCTGCGACCGCGGCCAGTGCGGCGCCTGCACGGTTCTGGTGGACGGGCGGCGCATCAACAGCTGCCTGACGCTGGCCGCGAGCCTCGACGGCGCCGAGATCCTGACCATCGAGGGGCTGGCCGAGGGCGACCGGCTCCATCCCGTCCAGGCGGCCTTCATCGCCCATGACGGCTTCCAGTGCGGCTTCTGCACCCCCGGCCAGATCATGAGCGCCGTGGGGCTGATCCGCGAGGGGCAGGCCGGCACCGATCCCGAACGCATCCGCGAGGGCATGAGCGGCAACCTCTGCCGCTGCGGCGCCTATGCGGGCATCTTGGACGCCGTGCAGGACGCGGCTGCCCGGACCTCGGAGCAGCGGGAGGACGCGGCGTGAGGACCTTCGACTACATCCGCCCCGCGAGCGTGCCGGAGGCCGTGGCGGCCGGGCGGCAGCCGGGCACGGCCTATCTCGCCGCCGGGACCAACCTGGTCGACCTGATGAAGGGCGGCGTCGCCACCCCGGAACGGGTCGTCGACATCACCCGCCTGCCCGGCCTCTCGGCTATCGAGCGGCTGCCGGACGGGGCCACACGGGTCGGCGCCCTGGTGCGCAACAGCGACCTCGCCCACGACCCCGCCTTCGCCAAGGCCTACCCGATGGTGGCCGAGGCCCTGCTGGCGGGCGCCTCGGCGCAGCTGCGCAACGCCGCCACGGTCGGCGGCAACCTGATGCAGCGCACCCGCTGCCCGTACTTCACCGACGCGGTCTCGCCCTGCAACAAGCGCGCGCCCGGCTCCGGCTGCGCGGCCCTGGGGCACGCCACCCGCATCCACGCGGTCCAGGGCTGGAGCGCGCACTGCATCGCAACCCACCCGTCCGATTTCTGCGTGCCGCTCGCCGCCCTCGACGCGGTGGTGGAGATCGCCGGGCCGGACGGTGACCGAACGGTGCCGCTCACGGCCTTCCACCACCTGCCCGGCGACCATCCGGAGCGGGAGACCGACCTGCGGCCCGGCGAGTTGATCACCGCCCTGCGGCTGCCCCCGGAGGGCGCCGACTTCCGAGCCCATGCCCGCTACCTCAAGGTCCGCGACCGCACCTCCTACGCCTTCGCGGTGGTGTCGGCGGCCGCCGCCCTGACCCTCGAGGGAGGCCGGATCGGCCGGGCGCGGCTCGCCTTCGGCGGGCTGGCGCTCAAGCCCTGGCGGGTGGCGGAGGCCGAGGCGGCGCTCGCCGGACAGGCGCCCGCCCCCGAGGCCTACGCGAAGGCCGCCGACGCCGCGCTCGCCGGCGCCAAGCCCACCGGCGAAGTCAACGCCTTCAAGATCGAGCTCGCCCGGCGGGTGGCGGTCCGTGCGCTGACCCTGGCCGCCGCCGGGACGCCCGCCCGGATCCCGGCGCTCCCCGCCTCCCCGTTCGGCATCGTCTGACCCTGCCCCCGGTCGGCAGCTCCGGCGCCGTCTTTGCGAGCGGAGCGAAGCAACCCAGGCGGCGCTACGATGCCCGATGTCGCGCTGCCCTGGGTCACTTCGCTCCGCTCGTGATGACGGAGCGGGTCACCGCAACCGAAGGCTTCAACCGGAACCCTCTGAGGAGACCCGCATGACCGCGACCTCCACGCCATCGAACACGCCCGCCTCGAACCTCCCCGCCGGCGCGGTCCGGCACGGCTCCAGCATGGGCCAGCCCCTGACCCGGCGCGACGGTCCCCTCAAGGTGACCGGTCAGGCCCGCTTCTCCGCCGACAACCTGCCCCCCGGGACTCTCCACGCGGCGCTCTGCGTCGCCCGGATCGCGAAGGGCCGCGTCACCGGCCTCGACGTGGCCGCTGCCGAGGCCCATCCGGGTGTCGTCGCGGTGATGCGGCCGGGCCATGCCCCGGCGCTCGCCAAGGACCCGGACGCCAAGGACGGGCCGTTCACGTTCCGCCTCGACCTCCTGCAGAACGACCGGGTCCGCTACGCCAACCAGCCCATCGCGGTGGTGATCGCCGAGACCCTGGAGGCGGCGACCGAAGGCGCCCGGCTGCTCGCCCCGACCTACGCGGCCGAGACGCCGCGGATCGGCCTCGATTCCGGTGAGGCCTTCACGCCGGATTCGGTCGGCGTCGGCGCGCCACCGGTGGAGACCGAGGGCGACGTCGAGGCCGGGCTCGCGGCCGCATCCAGGACGATCGCTGCCACCTACGAGACGCCGGCCCAGTACCACAACGCGATGGAGCCGCACGCGGCGGTGGCCAGCTGGGACGGGGACCGGCTGACGCTGCTCATGCCGACCCAGGCGCTCGCCATGTCGCAGGGGCGGCTCGCCGGCCTGTTCGGCATCCGCCCCGACGACATCCACATCGACAGCCCCTATCTCGGCGGCGGCTTCGGCTCGAAGGGCGTGCCGGCCGGGCCCCAGGTGCTCGCCTGCATGGCGGCCAAGCTCGTCGGCCGACCGGTGAAGCTGGTTCCGACCCGCACCCAGATGTACGGCCCGATGGGCCATCGCGGGCCGACCCGGCAGACGATCCGGCTCGGCGCCGACGCGTCCGGCAAGCTGACCGCCCTCGACCACCACATCCGCACCGCCTCGTCGAGCTTCGACGACTTCTTCGAGCCGGCGGGCCGGGCGACCAGCACCCTCTACGCGAGCCCGGCCATCGCCATCCGGCATGAGGCGGTGCGCCTCGACACCGGCACGCCGCTGTTCATGCGGGCGCCCGGCGAGGCCACCGGCAGCGTCGCCCTGGAGAGCGCGCTGGACGAGATGGCCCACGAACTCGGCATGGACCCGCTGGACTTCCGGCTCGCCAACTACGCCGAGGTCGAGCCGATCACCGGAAAGCCCTTCTCCTCCAAGGCCCTGCGGGAATGCTACCGGCGCGGCGCGGAGGCCTTCGGCTGGGCCGGGCGCCCGCTGCAGCCCCGCCAGACGCGGGACAGGGATGGGTTCCTGGTCGGCACCGGCATGGGGACCGCGACCTTCCCGGCGCTGATCTTCGAGGGGCTGGCCCGGGCCGAGATCCGCGCCGACGGCACCGGCACGGTGGAACTCGGGGCGATCGACATGGGCCAGGGTGCCTGGACGGCGCTGGCCCAGATCGCCGCCGACGGGCTGGGGATCGGGATGGACGCCCTCACCTTCCGGATGGGGTCCTCCGACCTGCCGAATGCCGGCATCGCGGGCGGCTCGGGCCACACCGCCACGGCGGGCGGCGCGGTCCACGCGGCGGCCGGCGACGTGATCCGGCAACTCGCGGAGCTCGCCACCAACGACCCCGCCTCGCCGCTCTACGGGGCGGGCAATGCCGGCGTGACCGCCGCGGGCGGTCACCTGACCCGGCGCGACGATTCGGGCCGGAGCGAGTCGTTCACCGACATCCTCCGGCGGGCCGGCCGGTCCAGCATCGAGGGCCAGGGCAAGGCTGGCGCCGACCCGGCCGCGCAGGCCTCCTACGCCATGCACGCCCACGGCGCGGTCTTCGCCGAGGTGAAGGTCGATCCCGATCTCGGCCAGATCCGGGTGAGCCGCCTCACCGGCGCCTTCGCGGCCGGCCGGGTGATCAACCCGCGCCTCGTCCAGAGCCAGTATTACGGCGGGATGATCTGGGGCCTGTCCTTCGCCCTCCACGAGCGGGCCGAGATGGATCCGCGCACCGGCCGCTTCCTCAACGACAACCTCGCCGAGTATCACGTGCCGGTGAACGCCGACATTCCGGCCCTGGAGGCGATCCTGGTCCACGAGGACGACGCGGTGGTGAACAATCTCGGCGTGAAGGGGGTCGGCGAGATCGGCATCACCGGCACGGTGGGCGCCATCGCCAACGCGGTCTGGCACGCCACCGGCGTGCGGGTCCGCGCGATGCCGATCACCCTCGACAAGCTGCTGGGCTGAGCCAACGGGTCGCTCGCACGCGCCGAACGCGGTCCGATCCCGTCCCGGGCGCGTCGCGTCGCCCGGGATTTTTTAGTATGGGGCATGCCACCTGGCGGCCGGCGGCCGCCGCAGCAGCGCGGAGACCGGCATGCCCCTCACCAGCGACATCGGCGGCGTCGTCCCGATCGCGCCGACGCCGTTCCATCCGGACGGCCGGATCGACGAGGATTCCCTGGACCGGATGACCGATTTCTTCGGGTCGGCCGGCGTCGACGGCCTGACAATCCTCGGTCAGCTCGGCGAGGCCGGCAAGCTCGACCACGCGGAGGGAATCGCGGTGGCCAAGCGCGTCCTCGGGCGCACCCGGCTGCCGGTGATCGTCGGCGTCACGGCGCCGGGCTTCGCGGCCATGCGGTCGCTCGCCCGGGAGGTGATGGAACTGGGTGCGGCCGGCGTGATGATCGCGCCGCCCAACACGCTGCGCACCGACGACCAGGTGGTCGGCTACTACCGCAACGCCGTGGAGGCGATCGGGACGGACGTGCCCTTCGTGCTTCAGGATTATCCCCTCACCTTCTCGGTCCAGATGACCACCGGGGTGATCCGCCGGATCGTGTCCGAGAACCCTTCCTGCGTGATGCTTAAGCACGAGGACTGGCCGGGACTCGAGAAGATCTCGACGCTGCGCGGCTTCGAGCGCGACGGCTCCATGCGCCACATCAGCATCCTCGTGGGCAATGGCGGCCTGTTCCTCGATTTCGAGACCGAGCGCGGCGCCGACGGGGCCAATACCGGCTACGCCTTCCCGGAGATGCTGGTCGACGTGGTCCGCCTCGGCCGGGCCGGCGAGCGCGAGGCCGCCCACGACCTGTTCGACGCCCACCTCCCCTATCTCCGCTACGAGCAGCAGCAGGGGCCGCTGGGCCTCGCGGTGCGCAAGTACGTGTTCATGCGCCGGGGGATCTTTTCATCCGACGCGCAACGCAAGCCGTCCCAGGCGCTGACCCCGCAGGCGAAGGCCGAGGTCGAATACCTGCTGGGCCGCCTCGCCCGCATCGACGCGCGGGCGCGGCTGGCGGGCTGAACGGCGCGCCGCCTCGGAAGGCCGGGGGGGCGCCCGCCGGCCCTGCAGGCCGGTCCCGGCGTCGCGACGGGCGCGCCGGCTTACTCGAGCCGGAAGGCGATGACCGAATCGCCCGGCGTGGTCCCGAGCGAGCCGTGCCCGCCCGCCGCGATCACGACGTATTGCCGGCCATCCTTGCCGCGATAGGTCATCGGGGTGGCCTGACCGCCGGCCGGCAGCGGCCTGGACCACAGGACCGCCCCGGTCTGCATGTCGTAGCCGCGGATGCGGTCGTCGAGGGTGGCGGCCGTGAACGCGACGCCGCCGGCCGTGGCCAGGGTGCCGCCATGGGCCAGCATGCCCATCTCGAACGGGATTGGGACCGCGAGACCGCCGATCCTCTGCCCCGCGACGGTGCCGTTGCGGTGCTTCCAGGCGGTGGTGCCGTCCGCGAGGTTCACGCCGACCCGCACGCCCCAGGGCGGCGCGTTGCACGGGACGCCGAGGGCGGAACGCATATGCGCGATGGACACCGCGTAGGGGCCGCCGAGATTCTCGTTGCCCGGGGTGGAATCCGGATCGACGCTGACGAGGCGCCGCTCGGGCTCGCTCGCCGGTCGGGGGAGCAGGCGGTAGATGTAGGGCAGGTATTGCGGCGTCGCGATCATCCAGTGATGGACCGGATCGACGGCCACCGAGCCCCAGTTGAACACACCGATGTTGCCCGGCCAGATGATCGCGCCTTCCGACGCCTGGGGCGGCGTGAACGGGTTGCCGTCGTAGCGGTTCGACCGGAAGGCGAGGCGGCACTGGATCTGGTCGAAGGGCGTGACGCCCCACATGTCGGCCTCCGTCAGCGGCGCCGGCGTGAAGCGGAGGGACGCCATCGGCTGGACTGGGGACGGTGTCTCCCCCGGGATGTCGGTCCGGGTGGAGACCGCCACCTGAGAGATCGGCCGGATCGGGTCGCCGGTGCGGCGATCGAGAATCCAGACGTTGCCGACCTTGGTGGGGATCAGGATCGCCGGCACCGGACCGTCGCCCCGGTCGCCCCGCGGTAGGGTCAGGAGCACCGGCTGGGACGGATTATCGCGGTCCCACAGGTCGTGATGGGTGGTCCGGAACGCCCAGGCCAGCTTGCCGGTCTGCAGGTCCAAAGCCGCCAGGGCGTCGACCAGGGCCTCGTCCGCCTGAGACCGGGACACGCCGACCTGATCGGGCGCCCGGTTGCCGAACGGCACGTAGACCAGCCCCAGGGCCTCGTCGGCCGAGAACTGCGTCCAGGCCACCGCCGAGTTGGGCTCGTAGAGCGCCCCCGGCTGTAGCGGCGCGGTCTCGTCGGGCTTGCCGGCGTCGAACTTCCAGACGATCGCGCCGGTGCGCACGTCGAAGGCGCGGATCACGCCCGACGGATTCTCCGCGTAGTAATTGTCGGCGATCGCGCTGCCGAGGACGATGAGGTTCCGTGTCACCAGCGGCGCCGAGGTCTGCTGATAGGCCGCGCGCCGGAGGTTCGGCATCTGTGCCGTGAGGTCGACGAACCCGTCCGGCCCGAAGGTCCTGCACAGGGCGCCGGTCTCGGCGTTCAACGCGTAGAGCCGTGCGTCGACCGAGGACGCGATGATCCGGCGCGGGCATTCGGCGATCGCCGTCGCGACGGCGGCGGCCGTGGCGGGATCGGTCCCCGGCGGCGACGCGTAAGCGGCCGAGTCGTTGTAGGACACGCCCCGGCAGGTCTGGTGCTGGTACTGGCCGTCCCGCGCCATCTTCGGATCGAAGGACCAGACCAGCCGGCCGGTCTCGGGCTCCAGGGCCTGGACGATGTTGTGCGGGGTGCAGAAATAGAGCAGCCCGTTCACCTTGATCGGCGTGGCCTCAAAGGTGAACTCCTTCGAATCCGTCCGTCCGTCGCTGCGCAGGTCGCCCGTGTGATGCTCCCAGGCCACCGCGAGGCCCCGGACAGTGCCGGTGGTGATGTCCGTGAGCGCCGAGTAGCGCTGGCCGAGATTGGTGCCGCCATAGGCGACCCAGTCGTCGGCCGGATAGGCAACGCCGCTCGGATCCACGGCGGCGGATCCCGCCTCCGCGGTCTTCGGCAGGCTGCCGCGGATCTCGACCGGATCGACGAACCAGGCCGCGGCACTCGCGGCCGCGATGAGCAGGACGATGGCCCGAAGGAGGAGCGGGCCGTTTCCGGGGCTCGGTACCCAGGGCCGCCCGGGCGCGTCGCGCAGGCGCCGCACGACGAAGGGCAGGCAGAGAACCGCGCCGACGAGCAGGATCAGGGCGCCGCGCGGGATCCATTGCCACTTGTCGAACCCGACCTCGCCGATCGTCCAGGCGAAGGCGGCCGCCAGGACCAGGGCGTAGATCCACAATCCGCTCCGGCGGCGCCGGGCCAGCTGAACGCCGGAGGCGAACACGCCCGCGCCCAGGGCGACGTAGAACCAGGACCCGCCTGCAAGGGTCAGCTTCAGCCCGAAGAGCGCGAGGGCGAGGCCGAGCAGCGCGATCGACAGCGCTATCGTTCCGAGTGCCACGGCGGTCGTATCCGCTTCCTGAGCCAGCCTGTCGCGGCGGACGCCGCGGGTCCTGCGGCTTATCGCCGACGGAGCTGTGCCAGGGCTGGACACGGGCCGCATGGGTGGGGCGGCCGCACGGGTCTGCCCCGCACCGGACGGCTGGCGCCGCGTCCCGCGGCGGCGCTCACGCCCCTGCCCTGTCCTCCGGAGGCAGGGTGACCCTGTCGCCGTCGCGCAGGGAGGCCGGAGGACCCACGACGACGCGCTCGCCGCCGTTCAGGCCGGTGCGCAGCTCCAGCAGCGTCCGGGTCTGCCGGAAGATGGTGACCGGGCGCATCCGCACCACCCCGCTCCCGTCCCCGGCCGGTTCGACCGCCGCCACGCGGGTCCCGTTCTGGTCGAAGATCAGGGCGTCGTTCGGCACCGTCACGGCGGGCGCGACCCGCGGAATCTCCAGCGTCAGGGTGATGTAGAGCCCCGCCCGCAGGGCGCCGTCCGGGTTGGGGATGTCGACCTGCGTGACCAGGGTCCGGGCGGCGGAGAGCAGCGTCGTCGAGGAGCGCGAGACCGTCCCGGGGAAGACCTTTCCGGGGATCTGCGCGACCTCGACCTTGGCGTCGAGCCCGTCGCGGACGCCGTCGGCGGCGTAGAGCGGCACGTTCACCGCCATGCGCAGGACGTCGTCCCGCGCCAGGGTGAGGAGCGGCGCGCCGGTGTTCGTGTCCGCCGTGACCGCGTCGCCGACATCGTTGTTGCGGGTGGTCACGACCCCGTCGAAGGGCGCGCGGATCTCCTCGAAGCCGGTCAGCACCTTCAGGCGCGCGACCTGCGCCTCCTGGGCGGCGATGTTGGCCTCGGCCACCTTCACGGCGGCCCTGGCGGCGTCGACATTGGCGGTCTGGGCCAGCACCCCGGCCTGGGACGTGTCGGCGTTCTGCCGGGTCTCGACACCGGTGCCGGCAAGCGTCGAGGTCCGTCGGTTGGTCACGTCGGCGAGGTGCCGGTTGGCCTCGGCCTGGTCGACCATCGCGCGCGCCTGGATCAGCGCCGCCTGGAGCTGCAGGACCTGCGACTGCGCCTGGACGAGCTGCTGGTCGAGGTCGGGGGCGCTGATCCGGAACAGCAGGTCGCCCGTCTTCACGTGCGAGCCGATATCGACCTTGCGCTCCACGATGTAGCCGGTCGCCCGCGGGTAGAGGCTCGCCGCGTCGAAGGCCTGGGTGGTGCCGGTCTGGGTGAGGCTCAGGGGGCCTGTGGCCCGCTCGGCCTTGGCGACGCGCACGGAGGGCGGCTTGGCCGGGGCGGAGCGCGGTGGGCTCGCCGCCCGGGACTGCTCCGGCCAGTGGCGGTAGCCGAGGAAGCCCACGCCCGCCAGGGCCAGCAGGGCGATCCACAGGCGCCCGTGGGACGCGGCGCTGCCGGCTCTTCCTGCGGCTGAACTGTGCCGGTTCGCCATCCTCGCCCTCGGGTCGCGCATCATGCGCCGCAATGGCGCCCGCCGCCCGGTCGGGACGCGTCAGGTCGTGCATTCAATATATAGGCCGAAAGCCGGTTCCGGGCGAGATGCCGCACTGCACGATGCGCCCCGATCGCGGATCCACCCGTCCGCCGTCCGGTTACCCTGCGACACAGCAGGGACCGAGACCCGATGACCGAGATCTCCAGGCGCGCCCTCATCGCCGCCGGCGGCGCGATGGTGGCGTCCCCGGCCGCGGCGCAATCCGCCGGACCGGCCCCGCCCCTCCCCGAGCGCGGCAACAAGGGCGCCGACATCAAGGGAGCCGACATCCTGGGGCCGCAGAACCGTCCCCGGGCCGCCGAGGAGCCCTTCACCCTGGCGCCGCCCGCCACCGACCATGGCACGATGCCGAACCTAAAATGGTCCTTCGCCGACAGCCACATGCGTCTGGAGACGGGTGGCTGGGCACGCCAGACGACGATCCGCGAGCTGCCGGTCTCGAAGGCCATGGCCGGGGTCAACATGCGGCTCAAGGCCGGCGCGGTCCGCGAGATGCACTGGCACAAGGAGGCCGAGTGGGCCTACATGATCGCGGGCCGCGCCCGGATCACCGCCATCGACCAGGATGGCCGCACCTTCGCGGACGATGTCGGGCCGGGTTGACGCGGCCCGGAACCCGGACCGATCCTGGCGCGTCGAGTCGGAAGGTTCCTCGAACACCGCACGGAGAGACCCATGCGCGCCGCGTCCCGCGCGCTCCTCGCCCTGGCGCTCGCCCTCCCGGCGGGCGCCGCCTCGGCGCAGGTGCAGCAGAACGACCCGAACGCCGCCAACGCCTCGTTCGCCCTGCAGGGTCAGCTTCGGACCTTCAACCAGCAGCGGGTCACCGACTTCAATACCCTGAATCAGACGATCCAGCGCAACGTCCAGTACCAGGACCTCGGACCCTCCCTGCCCTACCGGGGGGGCCGTGGGGGGCGCCATATCGGCCGTCACGGGGTCGTGCGGCGCGGCGGCGGCGTCAGCACGGGCGTCTGCATCGGCTGCTGAACGGGCGGGATATCCGCGCAGAGCGGGGAAAGCCCGAAAAAAACCTTTTCCCGCCGGCACGCTTACCCCAGAAGCTGGGCTCATGGTGGCGTGCACATGAACATCCTGCTGATCGGCTCCGGCGGCCGCGAGCACGCCCTGGCCTGGCGACTGGCCCAGAGCCCCCTCTGCACCCGCCTGTTCACGGCGCCGGGCAATCCCGGCACCGCCCGCCACGGGACGAACCGTCCGGACCTCTCCGTCACGGACCACGCGGCCGTGGCCGCCTTCTGCGCCGCGGAGTCGATCGGCCTCGTGGTGGTCGGGCCCGAGGCGCCCCTGGTCGCCGGGCTCGTGGACGACCTGAAGGCCGCCGGGATCCGCGCCTTCGGGCCGACCCGCGACGCCGCCCGGCTCGAGGGCTCCAAGGGCTTCACCAAGGATCTCTGCGCCGCCTGCGGCATCCCCACCGCAGCCTTCGCGCGCTTCACGGCCCTCGACCCGGCGCTGGCCTATGTCCGCCGGCAGGGCGCCCCGATCGTCGTGAAGGCCGACGGGCTCGCGGCCGGCAAGGGCGTCACGGTGGCCGAGACCGTCGACCAGGCCGAGGACGCGCTGACCGCCCTGTTCGCCGAGCCCGGCGCCGAGGTCGTGGTCGAGGAATGCCTGTTCGGCGAGGAAGCGAGCTTCTTCGCGCTGTGCGACGGCACGCGGGCCATCCCGCTCGGCACTGCGCAGGACCACAAGCGCGTGTTCGACGGCGACCGCGGCCCCAACACCGGCGGCATGGGCGCCTATTCCCCGGCCCGGGTGGTCACCCCGGAGATCGAGGCCCGGGTCATGGCCGAGATCATCGCGCCGACGCTGGCCGGCATGCGGGCGCGGGGCTGCCCGTTCACCGGCATCCTGTATGCCGGCCTGATGCTCACCGCCGACGGGCCGAAGCTCATCGAGTACAACACCCGGTTCGGCGACCCCGAGGCGCAGGTGCTGATGCCGCGCCTTGCCTCCGACCTCGTGCCGGCCCTGCTGTCGGCCACCGAGGGGGATCTCTCCGGGGTGACCCTGGAATTCGACGCCCACCGGGCCGCCCTTACCGTGGTGATGGCGGCGGCGGGCTATCCGGGGGCCGTGGTCCGGGGCTCGGTGATCCGGGGCGTCGATGGGGCCGAGGGCGACGGCGTCCACGTGTTCCAGGCCGGCACCCGCGCCGAGGGCGGTCAGCTCCTCGCCGATGGCGGCCGGGTCCTCGCGGTCACGGCGCTCGGCGACAGCGTCACCGACGCCCAGGCCCGCGCCTACGCGGCGGTGGCCCGGATCGACTGGCCGGAGGGTTTTTGCCGCCGCGACATCGGGTTCCGGGCGGTGGCCCGGGAGGCCTGAGAGGGCTGAGCGTCCAGCGTGTCATGCCGGGCGCCGCCTCGCGGGTCCGGCGTGACGAGTTTGTTCCGATGGGACCGGCCGCGCCCTAGTCCCCCACGGCCGCGCCCGCCGGCCGCCGGTTGTCGTTGGCACCGTAGAGCAGCCCCGGGCGCATCCGCCCGGTGCGCGAGGCGTCGTTGCCCGAGGAGGCCGTCTCCGGCCCGGCCGGGGCGGCGGCGCGCACCGCGATGAGTTCCTGCGCGCCCCAGGGTTTCTGCTCCACGATCGTGTGGCCCATGGCGCGCAGGATCGCCTGCGTGTCGGCCGAGAGCGCGAAGGGCTCGGCATAGACCGTGTCGGGCAGCCACTGGTGGTGGATGCGCGGGGCGTCCACCGCCTCCTGCGGCTCCATGCCGAAATCCAGCATGTTGATCAGCGTCTGCGCGGTGATCGTGATGATCCGCGACCCCCCCGGCGAGCCCGCCACCAGCGCCACCTTGCCGTCGCGCAGGACGATGGTGGGGGCCATCGACGAGAGCGGGCGCTTGCCGGGCGCGATCGCGTTCTTCGTCCCCTGCACGAGGCCGAACAGGTTCGGCACCCCGGTCTTGACCGTGAAGTCGTCCATCTCGTCGTTCAGGAAGAACCCCGTGTCGCCGGCGATCACCCCGGCGCCGAAATAGCCGTTGATCGTGTAGGTCAGCGAGGCCGCGTTGCCGGCCTTGTCCATCACCGAGATATGGGTGGTCTCGGGCCGCTCCCCCGTCGCCTGGCCGGGATCCGGACGGATCTCCGCCGACGGGGTCGCCCGGTCCGGACGGATCGAGGCCCGGAGCGTCTCCGCGTAGGCCGGCGACAGGAGCCGCTCGACCGGGTTTTCCACGAAGGCCGGGTCGCCGAGCAGCAGGTTGCGGTCCGCGTAGGCGCGCCGCATCGCCTCGACCATCAGGTGCACGGTCCGGGCCGCGTTGAACCCGGCGGCCCGCAGGTCGTAGCCGTCCAGGATGTTGAGGATCTCGCAGAGCGTGGTGCCGCCGGACGAGGGCGGGGGCGCCGACAGGATGGTGGCGCCCCGGTAGCGGCAGGTGAGCGGCTCGGATTGCGTCACCGTGTAGGCGGCGAAGTCGGCCGCCGTCAGCAGGCCGCCGCCCGCGCGCGAGGCCGCCTCCACGGCGTCCGGGATCGCGCCCCTGTAGAACGCATCCGCGCCGCGGTCGGCGATGGCCTGGAGGGTGCGGGCGAGGTCGGCCTGGACCAGCCGGTCCCCGGGCCGCCAGGGGCTGCCGTCCGGGCGCAGGAAGATCCGGGCGACGTTTGCCTGGGCGGCGAACAGCTTGGTGCCGGATGCGAGGATGTCGGTGTCGCCCCGGGTCAGCACGAACCCGTCGCGGGCGAGCGCGATCGCCGGCGCCATCACCTGCGCCAGCGGCAGGGTCCCGTATTCGGCGAGCGTGGTGTTGAGGCCGAGCACGGTTCCGGGCACGCCGGCCGCCTTCCAGCCGCGCAGGCTAGCGCCCTTCACGACGGTGCCGGCGGCGTCGAGATACATGTCCCGGGTGGCGGCCGCCGGGGCAATCTCGCGGAAATTGACGAAGCGGCTGCGCCCGTCGGCGTTGTGGAGCACCAGGAAGCCGCCGCCGCCGAGATTGCCGCAGCACGGGTTCACCACCGCCTCGGCGTAGGCCACCGCCACCGCGGCGTCGACGGCGTTGCCGCCGGCCCTCAGGATGTCGGCGCCCACCTGCGAGGCGAGGCGCTGGGACGAGACCACCATCCCGTTCTCGGCCTCCACGGCCGGCCCCGAGGCGGCCCAGGCGGCCGGGCCTCCGAGGGCGAGCAGGGTGGCCAGGAGCAGCGCGCGTGCCGGTGCGATCATCCCTGCTCTCTATGGTGCGTGTCCCGCGCGGCCATATAGGGGACCGCGCGCCGGAGTCGCTGGCCCCGTCCGATCGCCGCATCCTGAGATGCCCGCGCCAGCGGGCCTCGGAGGAGCTCCAGGGATCGCGAGACTTCCGGAGCCCCCTTCGAGGCTGCTGCACGGCACATCAGGATGAGATGGCCGAAGGCAGGTGAGGGATCTGGCCGCTCCGCCTCACACAGCTTCGCTCGAACGCTTCGGTCGAGGTGCCCCACTCCGTCATCACGAGCGCAGCGAAGTGACCCAGGCTCACGCCACGTCGGGAAGCGTGGCGCCGTCTGGATTGCTTCGCTCCGCTCGCAAGGACGGCAGTGCCGAAGGCATCGACCGGTAACGGTATCAGCCGTTGCGGAACGTGTAGCTGTAGCCGTTCAGCGCCGGCGCGCCGCCGAGATGGGCGTAGAGCACCTTCGAGCCCTTCGGGAAGAAGCCCTTCTTCACGAGGTCGATCATGCCCTGCATCGACTTCCCCTCGTAGACCGGGTCGGTGATCATCCCCTCGAGCCGGGCCGAGAGCCGGATCGCTTCCACGGTCTCCTTGGAGGGCACGCCGTAGACCGGGTAGGCGTAATCCTCGTTGAGCACCACGTCGTCGGCCACGATGTCGCCCGCGCCGACCAGGGCGGCGGTGTTCTGGGCGATGTCGAGGACCTGGGCCTTGGTCTGGGCCGGGGTGCAGGAGGCGTCGATGCCGATGACGTTGCGGGCGCGCCCGTCGGCGGAGAAGCCCACCAGCATGCCGGCATGGGTCGAGCCCGTGACCGTGCAGACCACCACGTAGTCGAAGCGCAGGCCCATCTCGGCCTCCTGCCTGCGCACCTCCTCGGCGAAGCCGACATAGCCGAGCCCGCCGTACTTGTGCACCGAGGCGCCGGCCGGGATCGCGTAGGGCTTGCCGCCCTCGGCCTCGACCTCGGCGAGCGCCCGCTTCCACGAATCGCGGATGCCGATGTCGAACCCGTCATCCACGAGCTGCGTCTGCGCGCCCATGATCCGCGACAGGAGGATGTTGCCGACCCGGTCGTAGACGGCGTCCTCGTGGGGCACCCATGCCTCTTGGATCAGCCGGCACTTCATCCCGATCTTGGCGGCGACCGCCGCGACCATGCGGGTGTGGTTCGACTGCACGCCGCCGATCGACACCAGCGTGTCGGCCCCGCTCTTGATCGCGTCCGGCACGATGTACTCGAGCTTGCGCAGCTTGTTGCCGCCGTAGGCGAGGCCGGAATTGCAATCCTCGCGCTTGGCGTAGAGCTCGACCTCCCCGCCGAGATGCGCGGTCAGGCGCTTGAGCGGCTCGATCGGCGTCGGGCCGAAGGTCAGGGGATAGCGCTCGAACTTGTCCAGCATCGGGTCTCTCCGGGTCTCGGGGCGCGGCCCGGGCAGGAGCGGTCTCCCTCCGGCCCGGACGCGTTGAAGCGAGGCCTCGGGGACGGTCCGGCGCGGGGCTCGGATCCGTCTTCGAGGCGCAGGGAAAACTACCCGATCCGGCATGAAAGGTGCTCTCGATCTTTCAGATCGGAGGTGCGTAGCCTTGCGCTGTCGAGCACRTTCACCACAGAGAATTCCGGATTGCGTGTCTCTCCTGAAAGAATCCACCATGTCCGAAGGGCTCGACCGGATCGACCAGAAGATCCTCCGGCTCCTCCAGGCTGACGGGCGCATGGCCAATGCCGAGATCGCCGAGCGGGTCGGCACCAGCGCGGCCACCTGCCATCGCCGGATCCAGCGCCTGTTCGCCGACGGGTTCGTGCGGGCGGTCCGGGCGTTGATCGACCCGATGCGGGTCGGGCGCGGCACCCTGGTCTTCGTCGGCGTGGTGCTCGACCGCTCCACCCCCGAGAGCTTCTCCGCGTTCGAGGCCGCCGTGCGGGCGATCCCCGTGCTCCTCGACTGCCACCTCGTGGCCGGCGACTTCGACTACATGCTGAAGATCCGGGTCTCCGACATGGCCGACTTCAACCGCCTCCACAGCGCCACGCTGATCGGCCTGCCGGGGGTGCGCCAGACCCGGACCTTCTTCGTGATGAAGGAGGTGATCGACAACGCGCCCCTCGATCTTTGATACGGCTTCGGTTGATGCAGCCCACGCCGTCATCACGAGCGCAGCGAAGTGACCCAGGGCAGCGCGACGTCAGGAATCGTGGGGCTGCTGGATTGCTTCGCTCCGCTCGCAATGACGGCGCCGGAGCCGTCAGCCAGAAGCGGGATAAGCCCCCTACCCCGCCCCGCGCCGCGCCTTCCGCAGCGCCTCCCACCGGTCGAGGCGCTCGGCGAGCCGGGTCTCGTAGCCGCGCTCGGTGGGCCGGTAGAGGTGCTGGCGTCCCAGGGCGTCGGGCCAGTAATCCTGCCCCGAGAAGGCGTCGGGCTCGTCGTGGTCGTAGCGGTAGCCCTCGCCGTAGCCGATCCGCTTCATCAGCTTGGTCGGCGCGTTCAGGATGGTGCGGGGCGGTGCCAGGGAGCCCGCCTCCTTGGCGAGGCGGGTCGCGGCCTTGTAGGCCTCGTAGACCGCGTTCGATTTCGGCGCGCAGGCGAGGTAGATCGCCGCCTGGGCCAGCGCCAGCTCGCCCTCGGGGCTGCCGAGGAAGTCGAAGGCGTCCTTGGCGGCGTTGGCGACCACCAGCGCTTGCGGGTCGGCGAGCCCGATATCCTCCACCGCCATGCGCACCAGCCGGCGGGCGATGAACAGCCGGTCCTCGCCGGCATCGAGCATTCGGCAGAGATAGTAGAGCGCCGCGTCCGGGTCCGAGCCGCGCACGGTCTTGTGCAGGGCCGAGATCAGGTTGTAGTGGCCCTCCTGCGCCTTGTCGTAGATCGGCGCCCGGCGCTGCACGATTTTTTGCAGTTCTTCCGCGTCGAGGGTCTCACCGGGGCCAGCCGAGCGCCAGACCTCCTCGGCCAGGGTCAGCGCCGCGCGCCCGTCCCCGTCGGCCATCCGCACCAGCACGCCGCGCGCCTCCTCGGTGAGCGGCAGGGCCTGCCCGGTCAGCGCCTCGGCCCGCACCAGGAGCCGCGCGATGGCGCCCGGATCGAGCGCCCGGAACAGCAGCACCCGGGCGCGGGACAGGAGCGCGGCGTTCAGCTCGAACGAGGGGTTCTCGGTGGTCGCGCCCACCAGCGTGACGGTGCCGTCCTCCATCACCGGCAGGAAGGCGTCGAGCTGCGCCCGGTTGAAACGGTGGATCTCGTCGACGAACAGCAGGGTCGCCTGCCCGCTCGCCCGGCGCCTGCGGGCGGCCTCGAACACCTTGCGCAGGTCGGGCACGCCGGAAAAGATCGCCGAGATCTGCTCGAAATGCAGGTCGGTGCCCTGGGCGAGCAGCCGCGCCACCGTGGTCTTGCCGGTGCCCGGCGGTCCCCAGAAGATCAGCGAGCCGAGGCTCCGTCCGCGCAGCAGCCGCGTGAGTGCCCCGCCCTCCCCGGTCAGGTGCTCCTGGCCGACGACCTCCGCGAGGCTCTGCGGGCGCAGCCGGTCCGCCAAGGGCCGGTCCGCGAGGGGCCGGGCGGTCTCGGGGCCGGGGGCTAGATCCGGCGCGGAGGGCGGCTCCGCGGAGGCGAACAGGTCGGACATCCGCGCATCAACACCGGGCGCGGGCGGCGGCGCAAGCCGGGAGCCGGCGCTTGCCCACGGTTACGGAGCCGTCCGCCCGGGCGGGATCAGCCGCCGAACACCGAGGTCAGGATCTCGCCGTTGCGGTTGATCGCCACCTCCCAGGAATTGAGGCTGTTGCGGGTGACCCGGTCGAGATCCTTGGTGGTCGGCACCGGGACGCCGTTGACCGAGAGGATCACGTCGCCCTTCTGCAGACCGACCCGGGCCGCGATGGAGGTCTCGTCGACCGCCTGCACGGCCACGCCGTCCGTCTGGAAATCGACCTGCATCTCCTCGGCCACCGCCGGCGAGGTGTTGACGAGCGTCGCGCCCAGGAACGGCGAGCGATTCTTCACCTTGAGCACGTCGCGCGGGCGCGTCTCCGGCGCCGGTGCGAGCTTGATCGCCACCGTCTGGCGGCTCGTGCCGCGCAGGATCCCGAACCGGGCCTGGCCCTGGACGCCCTTGAGGGCGAAGCGGTAGCCGAAGGCCTCCGGGTCGGCCACCTCCTGGCCGTCCACCGTGAGGATCAGGTCGCCGCGCTTCAGGCCGGCCTCCTCGGCGGGGCTCTTGGCCTGCAGGCTCGCCACCAGAACGCCGGTCGGGTGATCGAGGCCCATGCTGTCGGCGATGTCGGGGGAGACGCTCTGGATGCGCGCCCCGAGCCAGGGCCGGCGCACGACGCTCGCGCCGTCGCGGGCGGCGTCGACGACCGCCTTGACCATGCCCACGGGGATCGCGAAGCCGATGCCGTGGCTGCCACCCGACTGCGAGTAGATCGCGGTATTGATGCCCACCAGATGGCCGCGCAGATCGACCAGCGCCCCGCCCGAATTGCCCGGGTTGATCGCCGCGTCCGTCTGGATGAAGTACTGATAGTCGGCCGAGCCGACCTGCGTCCGCGCCAGGGCCGAGACGATGCCCTGCGTCACCGTCTGGCCGACGCCGAACGGGTTGCCGATCGCCATCACGAAATCGCCGACCTCGAGGGCGTCGGCATCGCCGAACGGCATCGGCACGAGGCCCTTCGGCACGTCCTTGATCTTGAGTACCGCGAGGTCGGTGCGGGTGTCGCGCATCACGATCGTCGCCTCGAACTCCCGGCGGTCCGCCAGCGCGATCCGCACCTCGTTCATGTTGTCGATGACGTGGTTGTTGGTGATGACGAGGCCGTCGGCATCGACCAGCACGCCGGAACCCAGCGATTTCTGAGCCCGGTCGCCCCGGGGGCCGCGACCGCCCTCCGGCTCACCGAAGAAGCGGCGCATGAACTCCTCCATGGCGCTGGAGCGGGCACTGGCGCGCTTCTCGACATGGGAGGCGTAGACGTTCACCACCGACGGCGCGGCCCGCTTCACCACGGGGGCGAAGGAGAGCTGCACGTCGGCCTTGCTGAGGGGCACGACCTTGGCCGTCCCGTCCCGGGGGGCTTCCCGCGCCTCCGTGCGCGCCATCTGCGCCGCGGCCGGGCCGGTGGCCATCAGGGCGGCGGCGAGGGCAGGCAGGGCGAGGCGGGTCAGCATGCAGGGCTCCGGCATCAGGGCGGGTGCGCCGTCCAGGCCGATCAGGCGGGCGCACCGTGCGGCCCTACGCTATCGAGGCCGATTGCGGCAGGGCGACGACACCTTCGCCGCAAGCGCTTCGCAATCAGGCGACCGCTTTGCTGCGCACCCGGCGTCGTCCCGCGGGTTGAGGGGCCGGGTCGGGCTCCGGAGGCGCTTCCGCGGGCTTCACCCGTTGCTGCCCGAGGCCCAGGGAGCGGGCGAGCTGCGAGCGCTGCTCGGAATAGGTCTGCGCGGTCATCGGGTAGTCGAGGGCGAGACCCCACTTGGCGCGGTACGCCTCGGGGGTGAGGCCGCGCAGGGTGAGATGGCGGCGCAGGGTCTTGTAGGGCTTCCCATCCTCGAACGAGATCAGGAAGTCAGGGGTCACCGAGCGTCGGATCTCCTGGGGGGTCGCCTTGGTCACCGGCGGCGTGTCGCTGCCGGCGCCGCAGATGCCCCGGATCGCCGCATGCACATCGTTGAGGAGGCCTGGCAGGTCCGCGCTCTGCACGTGATTGTGGCTCACATAGGCCGAGACGATCTCGGAGGTGAGCGTGACGAAGCGGAGGTGGACGCCGTTCGACTCAAGCATGTCTCGTGCGTTGCCTTCTCAAGATGACGAAACTCGCCAGAACGCAAGCACTGCGTCGCGATTCGGATGCCCGATACAATCGCATTTCCAAGATGGGTCAAGTCTTAAATTCAGACTGGCGATATACCCATCCAAATAGCCTAAGATGAATAATCCGGAACGCTCAACCTGAAGGAACAATGTCTGCCATAACTTCGCTTGTGCGCAATCGATATGGCTATTTTATCCTTCCGACCTGGTTGAGGCCGCGCTTTACAGCCGGAGGCATGATTTGGGGCAGGCTATAGAGATTTCGTCCTCATGCGCATCCGTCGATTGCGAGCGCGGGGCGGATGTGCGGTCGTCCTTTCACGTCGGAAAATGCAACTCCAGCGTGCTGAATCCGGTGAAGGCGGTTCAGGGCAAGCGAGCGGGGCAGGGTCCGGAGCGGCGCCGGATCCTACCGACCTACGGTCGAGGCGCTTGTAAAGGCTCGGTGAGGGGCCGCTTGGTCAGGCGGCTGGATGGGCGTCCCGTTCCAGGGCGGCCGATCGGACAGCCGTCAGGCGTCGATGATCGAACCGGCGCCGCTCGCCGGCCAAGCTGCGCAGGAGAATTCCGGGCATTGAGCATCCGGCGTCTTTCCCGGATCCTCGCGCAGGCGGGGCCAAGTCGAGCATCCATCGACTCGGCGAAAGGCGAGTCGCGCTTGCTTCGATCGTATTTAAAAACCAAACAACCCGCCGCGCATGTGAGCGTGGCGGGTTGTTTGGTATTGGGATTTGGTTGCGGGGACAGGATTTGAACCTGTGACCTTCAGGTTATGAGCCTGACGAGCTACCGGGCTGCTCCACCCCGCGCCAAGTGTGTGCGGCTGGTCCGGAGTGCGCCGGCTCGTGTGAGCGCGGGCGGTGTGTCCGGGGCCGGATCGGTGTTCGTGTCGAGGGAATGCCGGTCTGGACCGGTGT